>NZ_JAJKGM010000002.1:0-164712 GCF_021412605.1 Clostridium celatum | reverse complement strand
CACTTGAATATAGGAGTCATACCTTAGCATCATAATTTTTTATTATTTACCCTGTCTACTTGACGGGGGGCAGTTCACGTAATTGGAAACTACTGTTTTTTATTAAATAACTTTAATGCTATCAACTGCCCAAACAACTAAAATGGTATATTAGGCAAATCAGAATATTTTTTTATTTTATTCTTGTGTATATATTCTACATAATTATGCTTATAACAATTTCTTGTATTCACTCATACTTTTCCCTGTCCATACTGTAAATGCCCTAAGAAAAGAATTTAGCTCCTGATATCCAAGTAAATATGCTATATCACTTGTTGACATATCAGTGTTATTTATATAGTTAATAGCTAACATTTCACGTGTATTATTTAACTGTTTTTGAAAAGTTGTACCCTCATCTGAAAGCTTACGTTGTAATGTCCGCTTTGAAACTCCAAGTTTTAAAGCTACATCATCTATTCCAAACATTCCTCCAGGTAGAAGCTCCGTTAATGCAGTCCTTACACGTGCTCCCATAGAAGTATCCACATCAAGCTCTGATAATCTTTTGGATAGCTCCGGTTTAAAATAATTCCACATAGATTCATCGTAACTAATAAAAGGTTTTTGAAGATCCTCCATATGGTATGATATTATGTTTCTTTCTCCTTTTTCTACACTTATACCTAAAAACGATTCAAAAGCTTTTGTTTTAACTGGTATTCTCATTTCTACCTTTGCTGGTATTATTACTTCATTTGTGGCTCTTCTAATAATTTCAGTCAAGAAAACAAACTCTGTTTCCACAAGGAACTGTGGTAACTCATAATTTCCATCCTCTGTTGTATATTCAACAGACATAATACCATCCTTTTCTATTAAAAGCATTACCATTGGACCAATTAGTTTCTTATACTTTGAAAGTCGTTCTAAACATCTAACTCCATTCTTACTGCAATAAGCTGCAAAGATAGGTGGTGAAAAACATTCAATATTATCCATACTTGCCATCTTAACTGGCACTTCTGAATTTTCAATAAAACCACCCACTACCTCCATAAACTTAAAATACTCTTTCTGTAACATAGTACTGGACTTTTTACTAAATAAATCTTCTGGTAATTCTGCTTTTCTTAATACTTCTTCCATGTTAATTCCGTAATGTTTAAATAAATCAACATATTTTCCCTCCAGTATAAACCTTCTCAAAATATCACATCCAATATTATTTTTTTGCACTTCCTGCAATCTGTTGACTATATACAAAATCTAGCATTGCTTTTTTAGGCATTATTGGTGCAAGAGACATAAATATTTTTTGCCATCCTGGTAATCCTGATATTACATTTAACTTACCAGATAACATTCCATTATAACCATCTCTTGCAACAGTATCAGGAGAAACAGCATTAGAAAATAATTTTGTATCTTGTAATCCTCCTGTTTTAGCAAATCCTGTTTCCATCGCTCCTGGCATTAATGCTGTAACAGTAACTCCAGTTCCCTTTAATTCTCTCCAAAGTGAATTAGACCAACTTGTAACATATGACTTTGTTCCATAATAAACAGCTTGTAGCGGTCCTGGGATTATTGCTGCTGTAGAAGATACATTCAATACTTTACCACTACCACGCTTAACAAAGTCAGGAAGAAACAACTTACAAAGTCTTGTTGGTGCTTCAATATTTACTGCTATCATAGACATATCCTGTGACATACTTCTATCCCTTGTAAAATCACCTTGTCCACCAAAACCAGCATTATTTATTAAATAATCAACTGTCCATCCATTTTCTCTACATGTATTATATATTTTTTCTGCCGCATCTAACTTAGATAGATCCACTGCTATTGTATGTACTATAACTTCATATTTCTTTTCAATTTCTTTCTTTTGCCTATCCAGTTTTGATTGATTTCTTCCTACCAGAATTAGTTCTCCACCCTTAGATGCATGAATATTAGCAAAACAAGTTCCAAGACCTCCGTAAGATCCTGTAATTAATGCTACTTTATTTTTCATAATAACATTCCCCTTTCCTACTTTGCATTTAACTGATAGTAATAATATAACCAAACAGCATTTTAATATGAACATCATTATGCGCCAAATTATCATTAGCTTATGCCACATTTCATCTTATATTTAAAAATAAAATTCTAGTAATTTTCTCTTTTCTAAATATAAACATTTATATAAAAATCAATTTATTATATAATTCTTAAGGTACTATACAGATTCCCTTAAGAATTATATTGTTTTAGTTTCTAAAATACATGTACAATTTTTTTAATAAATATTATATCCTTATTTTCGATACCTCTTCATTAAAATCACATACTATTAAATTCTCAGCTAAATGTATAGTAAAAAATATATTATTTATATTTATGCTTTTCTATCACTTATAAACTATTTTTCTTTTATATATCATATTTTTCATAATGCTGTCCTACTTTTGTCTATTAAAGTTGGCCTACGAAATCTACTTTAATATTGACAAAAGGAGTTTTTTCCATACTTACCGCTTAAGCTAATTTGAACACACTTGCATAGCAAGTGGTTTTTTAAATACAAAAAACACCATCAGTATTTATACTGATGGTGTTTTTTCACATATATTATATATCTCTTCTAAAATATTTTCCTTCAAAATTAACCATTTCAGTTAACTTATAAGCTTCTTCTCTAGCTTCCTGAATACTTCTACCTCTTCCAACAACAGATAAAACTCTTCCACCACTAGTTCTTAAAACTCCATCAACTAATTGAGCTCCAGCTAAGAACACTTTATCCTTAATACTTTCATCAATAGTTATTTCAAATCCTTTTTCAAAAGTTCCTGGATATCCCTTAGAAGCTAAAACCACATTAACACAAGCTCCATCATACCATTTAACTTCTACTTCATGTAATCTGCCCTCTAAAGCTGCTTCTACTAAATCTACTAAATCACTTTCCATTAAAGTTAATACTGATTGTGTTTCTGGATCTCCCATTCTTACATTATATTCTAAAAGGTAAGTTCCCTTCTTTGTTATCATTAATCCAAAGAATATAATTCCTTTAAAATCAAAGCCTTCTTCTTGAATTCCTTTTAAAGTATTAGCTACTATGTTTTCTTCAAAATCCTTCATTACATCTTCAGTAACAAATGGGTTTGGTGCTAAAACTCCCATACCTCCAGTATTTGGTCCTTTATCTCCATCAAAGATTTGCTTATGGTCTTTTCCTGAAATAAAAGGTATTAAAGTTTTACCATCAGTAATTGAAAGAATTGAAGCTTCTACACCTTCAAGGAATTCTTCAATAACAACTTTTTGTCCAGCTCCCTTAAATATATCTGAAATCATAAAATCATCAATAGTTTTCATAGCTTCTTCTTTAGTTTCTGCAATTACAACACCTTTACCAGCTGCTAATCCATCAGCTTTAATAACTATTGGATATTCACAGTTTTCTAAATAACCTTTAGCTTCATCACATTCTGTGAAAGTTCCATATTGAGCAGTTTTAACTCCATACTTCTTCATGAAATCCTTAGAGAAAGCTTTACTTCCTTCTAATTGAGCTCCCTTGCTATCAGGACCAAAACATCTCAATCCTGCAGCTTTAAATTTATCTGTTATACCTTTTGTTAGTGGATCTTCTGGTCCAACAAAAGTTAACTCTATATTATTTTCTCTTGCAAATACCACTAATTCATCTATATCAGTGATATTAACATTTTCACATTTATTTTCAATTGCAGTTCCACCATTACCAGGTGCTACAAATATCTTACTAACTCTTTCACTCTTAGCTAATTTCCAAGCAATAGCATGCTCTCTTCCACCAGAACCAACTAATAATACTTTCATACAAAATCCTCCTTCTATCCGCCCGCAGGGTCACTCCATTTTTTTACAATATATCTCTATACAAGTAACTGCCTCAAAAATCACCAACTGTTAATAATTGGTCTGACCCCTGAGGCAGTTTTTTTCTAGTGTTTGAAGTGTCTTATTCCTGTGAATACCATTGCTATTCCATGTTCGTTACAAGCATCAATTGATTCTTGGTCTCTCATTGAACCACCTGGTTGAATTATTGCTTTAATTCCATGCTTAGAACATTCATCAACTATATCTCTGAATGGGAAGAATGCATCTGAAGCTAGTATTGTTGCCCCTTCACCTCTTCTTAAAGCATCCATTGTTGGCCAAATTCTATTAACTTGTCCTCCACCGATTCCTACAGCAACACCATCTTTAACTGTAACTATAGCATTTGATTTAACGTATTTAACTACTTTCATACCAAATACCAAATCTCTCATTTCTTCTTCAGTTGGCGCTTTTTCTGTAACAACCTTTAATTCTTCTAAAAGCTTAGTATCTTCTTCTTGTACTAAAATTCCTCCATCAACTGTTACCATGAATTTCTTATCACATGGCTTAACGTTGCATCTAATTACTCTTAAGTTCTTCTTAGTTCTTAAAACTTCTAATGCATCTTCATCAAACTCTGGAGCTGCAACTACTTCTAAGAATATTTTTACCATTTCTTCTGCTGTAGCTTTATCAATTTTCTTATTGATAGCAACTATTCCACCAAAGATAGAAGTTGGATCTACGTCATGTGCTTTAGTGTAAGCTTCTAAAGCAGTTTCACCTATTGCAACACCACATGGAGTATTATGTTTTAATGCACAACAAGCTGTTTCTTCAAATTCATTAGCAACTTTCCAAGCAATATCTAAATCCTTTATATTATTATAAGAAAGTTCTTTACCATTTAATACTTCAAAGTCATTCATACCACCATCAAATTCATTTGAAACATAGTATGCAGCACTTTGATGTGGATTTTCACCGTATCTTAAGCTTTGCTTTTTCTTATATGAAACTGAAAGATATTCTGGATATTCTTCTTCATCAGCTAACATAAAGTTAGAAATTGCTGCATCATATGCACTCATTAAATTAAATACTTTACCAGCTAACTTCTTTCTTAACTTATAGCTAACATCTCCTGTTTCTTTAATTTCTGCCATTACAGCTTCGTAATCAGAAACATCACTTATAACAACAACATCTTGGAAGTTCTTAGCTGCTGCTCTTAACATTGTTGGACCACCAATATCTATAAATTCAACTTTTTCTTCAAAACTTAAATCTTCTCTTACTTTTTCAAAGAAAGGATATAAATTAACTATAACCATATCTATAGTTTCAATATTTCTTTCTTTTATAGTATTCATATGCTCAGCATTTCCTCTTATAGCAAGTATTCCTGCATGAATAATTGGGTGAAGAGTTTTAACTCTTCCATCTAGCATTTCTGGAAAGTTAGTAACTTCATTAACTTCTGTTACAGCAACTCCATTTTCCTTTAAGTGCTTATAAGTTCCTCCTGTTGAAATAACTTCAACACCTTGCTCTGCTAAAAACTTTGAGAAATCTAAAATTCCAGTCTTATCAAATACACTAATTAATGCTCTTTTAATCATGTAAAAATCCTCCCTATTTTAAAATATTTACTCTACCATCTATAATCTCAATCTTACCTCTGCTAAATAAATCAATAGCTCTAGGTAATAATTTATGTTCTTCCACCAAAACTCTCTTTTGTATATCTTCTGCAGTATCTTTAAAATATACTGGTACTACTTCTTGAAGAATTATTGATCCCCCATCAACTTCTTCATTAACAAAGTGAACTGTACATCCTGTAAATTTAACTCCTGACTTTCTTACTGCATTGTGTACATGCATTCCATACATCTTATCCCCACAAAAACTTGGTATAAGTGATGGATGGATATTAATTATCTTATCTTTAAATTCTTTCAATATTTCCCCATCTAATATTGAAAGATATCCAGCTAAAACTATTAAATCAACTTTTCCTTTTGTTAATTCTAATATTTTATTAGAAGTTTCATTTCCATACTCTTTTCTTGAAACAACATGTATAGGAATCCCTGCATTTTTAGCTCTTTCTAACCCATAAATGCCATCTTTACTTCCAATAACCATTTCAACCTTAAAAGAATCTTGTCCATAATCTAAAATTGATTGGAGGTTTGATCCTCCACCAGATACAAGTACTGCTACTTTAAGCAAACTCCTTCACCTCCAGCTGTTACAACACCAATTTCATAAGCTTTTTCACCTAATTCAATAAGTTCTTTAATAACAGCATCAACATCTTTTTCATCAACGCATAATACAAAACCAATTCCCATATTAAATGTGTTATACATATGATCTCTATTTACACCTTTGTTAATCATATCTTCAAATATTGATGGTAATGGATAGCTGTCCTTTCTTATTTCAGCAGTTAATTCAGATCCATTAAACATTCTTGGAACATTTTCAATAAATCCTCCACCTGTTATATGAGACATCCCCTTAATATCAAACTTTTCAATTAATCTTAATATTGGTTTAACATATATCTTTGTTGGAGTTATTAATGTCTTCCAAACTTCTTCTCCATTAAATTCTTCATTTAAGTCTGTATATAATTTTCTAACTAAAGAGAACCCATTTGAATGTACTCCTGATGAAGCAATACCAATTAGCTTATCTCCCGGTTTAATATTTTTTCCGTTTATTATTTTATCTTTATCAACAATTCCTACTGCAAACCCTGCAATATCGTATTCCCCTTCTTTATAAAATCCAGGCATTTCAGCAGTTTCTCCACCAACTAAAGCACAATCTGACATTACACATCCATCTGAAACACCTTTAACTAAATCTGCAGCAACTTCTGCTTCTAGCTTTCCACAAGCTATATAATCTAAGAAGAATAATGGCTTAGCTCCATGACATAAAATATCATTTACACACATAGCTACACAGTCAATTCCAACTGTATCATATTTCTTAGTTTTGAATGCTAATTCAAGCTTAGTTCCAACACCATCTGTACCTGAAACTAAAACTGGTTTCTTATAACCTTCTGGTAATTCAACCATTCCAGCAAAACTTCCAAGTCCATTTAAAACATATTCGCTCATTGTTCTTTGTGCATATTCTTTTATAAGCTTTACTGATTTGTAACCTTCTTCTATATTAACTCCTGCGTCTTTATAAGTTATCATTGTAAATTACCTACCTTTCAGTTTCTATTGGTGTTGCAACAGGATATACTCCATTAAAACATCCTACACAATATCCTTGGTTTGCATTAAAGCACTTATACATACCTTCCATAGATAAATACCCTAAAGAATCACAACCAATTATTTCTCTTATTTCTTCTAAAGAATGGTTGGCTCCTATAAGTTCTTTTCTATAAGGAGTATCAATTCCAAAATAACATGGGTATTGAACTACTGGTGATGCAACTAAGAAGTGAACTTCTTTTGCTCCAGCTCTTCTAAGTGAATCTACTAAATGTTTTGAAGTAGTTCCTCTTACTATTGAATCATCTATAAGAATAACTCTTCTATCTTTGACATTTACTTTTAAAGGATTTAATTTAACAGCTACTGCTCTTTCTCTCACTTCTTGAGAAGGAGTTATAAATGTTCTTCCTACATATCTATTTTTAACAAATCCAGTATCGTAAGGAATTCCTGATGCTTTAGCATATCCTATAGCTGCTGGTATTCCTGAATCTGGTACTGCAACTACTACATCTGCATCTATTTGATTTTCTCTATATAATTGCTCACCTGCTCTTACTCTTGATTCGTGAACATCCAATCCATCTATTATAGAATCTGGCCTTGCAAAATATATATATTCAAAAGCACAAGTTTGACATTGTGTATTTTCAGAATATCTATATGATTTAATTCCATTTTCATCAATTACAACAATTTCCCCTGGATCAATATCTCTAACAAGTTCTGCTCCGATTGCATCTAATGCACAACTTTCAGATGTTAATATATATCCTTCTTCTATTTTTCCTAATGAAAGTGGTCTAATTCCATGTGGATCTCTTACACCTATAAGTTTATTCTCTGTTAATATAACCATTGCAAATGATCCTCTAACAGCTTGGATAGCATCTAATACTGCTCTTTCAATACCTTTTTTAGCACCTCTTGCAATTAAATTAGCAATTACTTCTGAGTCAATTGACGTGTGGAATACATGGCCACCATCTTCAAGTAATTCTTTTATAACATCGGCATTAACTAATGTTCCATTATGAGCCATAGCAATTGGACCAAGCTTTGTTTGGCTTAATAATGGTTGTGCATTTTCTATTCTTGTATCACCTGATGTTGAATATCTAACATGTCCTATAGCTGCAAAACCTTTTAAGCTATTTATATCCTCTTGAGAAAAAGCTTCTGTAATAAGTCCCATTCCCTTTTTAATATTTACTTCTTCACCATTCGCTACAGCTATACCGGCACTTTCTTGCCCTCTATGTTGAAGTGCATATAATCCGTAATATGTCATTGAAGCTACATCCATTTCTCTATTGCTGTAAACTCCAAAAACTCCACATTCATCCTTAAATTTATCATTACTTGGATCCATTATTATATTATCTAACTTTGGATTCATAACTTTTAACCCCCACCATTAAATTAGTTTTTAGTTAGTAGTTTAAAGTTAGCAGTTTAAGTTTATTTTTCATTAACTCCTAACTACTAACTTCTACCTCCTAACTATTCTTGTATTCTCTTTAATATTTCAACGTAAGCATCTTTAACATTTCCAAGATCTCTTCTAAATCTATCCTTGTCTAATTTTTCTCCAGTAGTTGCATCCCAGAATCTGCAAGTATCTGGTGAAATTTCATCTGCTAAAACTATTTCTCCGTTATATCTACCAAACTCTAATTTGAAGTCTATTAATCTAATGTTAGATTTTAAGAACATCTCTTTTAAAATATCGTTAATTTTAGCTGTTAAAGAATATATTTTTTCTAATTCTTCAAAAGTTGTTGCTCCAATACCAACTGCATGGTAATCATTTATTAATGGATCTCCCAGTGAGTCATCTTTATATGATAATTCAAATACTGTAGTTTTAAGTTCCGTTCCTTCTTCTAGTCCTAATCTCTTAGCCATAGAACCAGCCGCAACATTTCTCACGATAACTTCTAGTGGTACTATTTCAACCTTATTACATAATTGCTCTCTATCATTTAACTTTTTAATAAAGTGAGTTGGAACTCCTTTGTTGTTTAACATTTCAAATAACATTGAAGTTATAGCATTATTTAAAACACCTTTGTCTTCGATTTGGCCTTTCTTTTCTCCGTTAAAAGCTGTTGCATCATCTTTGTAGTAAACTACTACTTCATCAGATTTGTCTGTAGCGTATATTTTTTTTGCCTTACCTTCGTACATCATTTCTAATTTTTCCATTACAATTCCACTCCTTCACCATTTTCAGCAATAAACTTTTCTTTCATATTTTTTCTATATTCAACTAATTTAGCTTTTAATTCTTTATCATTAACTGAAAGCATTTGTACTGCAAGCATTCCAGCATTATAAGCATTATTTATTCCAACTGTTGCAACTGGAATAGATTTTGGCATTTGAACTATTGAAAATAATGCATCTAATCCTTCAATTGCTTCTTTACATGGAACTCCTATAACTGGCATTGTTGTTTGTGAAGCTATTACTCCTGGTAAGTGTGCTGCAAGTCCAGCTCCTGCAATTACAACTTCACATCCTTGTTCTTCAACTTCTCTTAAAGTTTCTTCTAATTTTTCTGGAACTCTATGTGCTGATAAAACAAATGCTTTATACTCAATACCAAATTCCTTTAAGCAATTAGCTGCTCCTCTCATTATTTCAGTATCAGATTTAGACCCAAAAAATATTGCTACTTTCATACTAACCTCCACCTTTTTAGTTAAGTAGTTAAGAAATTAAGTTTTCCACTTAATTTCTTACTATCTTAACCTTGCTTTAAGCAAATTTAACTTTTATTTATTCGCTTCTAATGTAACTTCGCTTTTACGAAGTAAGTTCATCTTGCTAAATCAAATATTTGTAGATTTACTTGAAGTATTTAACTCCTGATTCAAAAATCTTTTGATCAAAGCTTCCTGGTACATTCTTATAAAGGTTATCCCCTATTCTTTCAGAGTGACCCATCTTTCCAAGCACTCTACCATCTGGACTTGTTATCCCTTCTATTCCAAGCATTGAACCATTTGGATTGAATGGCATATTTAATGCTATATTTCCTTTATTATCAACATATTGAGTTGCTACTTGTCCATTTTTAATTAATTGTTTTAATAGCTTTTCTGGAGCAACAAATCTACCTTCTCCATGAGAAATTGCTACATTATGAATATCTCCAAGCTCTACCCCACTAAACCATGGTGATTTTCTAGAAACAACCTTAGTTTGAATTATTGAACTCATATGTCTATTAATTTCGTTATAAGTTAATGTTGCCATGTCTTCTTCTATATCAACAATTTCTCCATATGGTACTAAACCTAACTTGATTAATGCTTGGAAGCCATTACAAATACCTAACATTAATCCATCTCTATTCTTTAATAAATCCATAACAGCATCTTTAATTCTTTCATTCCTAAATACTGTTGATATAAATTTACCTGAACCGTCTGGTTCATCACCTGCAGAGAATCCTCCTGGTAACATTATTATTTGACTTTCTCTAATTTGCCTTTCTAATCTTTCAATTGATTCTACAAAAGCATCCTTAGAATAATTTCTAAATACTAAAGTTTCTGTTTCTGCACCAGCATTTCTAAATGCTCTTTCACAATCATATTCACAGTTTGTTCCTGGGAATACCGGAATTACTACCTTAGGTTTAGCAACCTTTATAATAGGTGACTTACTATTTTCTTCTTTATATAAAACTGTTTCTACTTTTTCATTCTTATATTCAGTCTTAATCTTAAATACTTTTGATAATTTACCTTCATAAGCTTCTTCTAATGATGTTAAACTTAAATTTAAATCATATTCTTCTGAAATTATTGCCTCATCTTCTATTGCATATCCTATTGCCTTATAAGCGCATCCTTCAAATTCTTTATCTATATTTACATCTTGCTTCACTTCTAAAACTAAACTTCCATAGTTTAATCCAAAAAGTTCTTCCTTATCTAGATTAAAGAATTTAACCCCAATTTTATTTCCAAAAGCCATCTTTGAAAGTGTTTCAGCAACTCCACCAAATTTAACTGATGCTGCTGATATTACTTTACCTTCTAAAATTAGCTCATGTAACCTTTCTAAGTTTTTCTTATATTCATCAACTTTCAATGTATAATCTTCATTTCTCTCTGCCTTTAAGAATACTAGCTTCGAACCTACTTCTTTAAGTTCTGCACTAATTATATTCTTTGCTTTTTCAACTCCAACAGCAAAAGCCACTAATGTTGGAGGAACATCTATCTCCCCAAAGCTTCCTGACATTGAGTCTTTACCACCAATTGCAGGTATTCCTAAATCTATTTGAGCTTGGTATGCACCAAGTAATGCTGCAAATGGTTTACCCCATCTTTCTGGATTTTTTCCTAGTTTTTCAAAGTATTCTTGAAGAGTTAATCTTGCCTTTCTGTAGTCGCCCCCAACTGCTGCAAGCTTTGTAACTGCTTCAATTACTGAGTAATATGCCATATGATAAGGACTCCATACTCCTAAATCTGGATTAAATCCATAGCTCATTACGCTAGCCTCTTTAGATACTCCATTTAATACTGGAATTTTAGCTACCATTGCTTCTTGCTCTGTATTTGAATATTTACCACCAAATGGCATAAGAACTGTTCCTGAACCTATAGTTGAGTCAAATCTTTCAACTAATCCTTTTTGTGAAGCTACATTTAACTTCTTTAAATTATTAAGCCATTCTTCTTTAACATCTACATCCCCAACTGTTAAAGGATATTCGCTTGGTAATTTAACTTCTATATTAGTTGATTGTCTTGCTCCATTTGTATCTAAGAAACTTCTTTTTAAATTAACTATTTCTTTGCCTCTCCAATACATTCTTAATCTTTCTGTATCTGTAACCTCTGCAACAACAACTGCTTCTAAGTTTTCTACTTTAGATAATTCTATAAATCTATCTGCATTTTCTTTATTTACTACTACAGCCATTCTTTCTTGTGATTCAGAAATTGCAATTTCAGTTCCATCTAAACCTTCATACTTCTTAGGAACCTTATCTAAGTTAATATCTAGTCCTCTTGTTAATTCTCCAATTGCAACTGATACTCCACCAGCACCAAAGTCGTTACATCTTTTTATCATCTTTGCAACTTCTGCATTTCTAAATAATCTTTGTATTTTTCTTTCTGTTGGTGCATTACCCTTTTGAACCTCTGCTCCGCATTCATTTATTGAATCTTCAGTATGTTCTTTTGATGAACCTGTTGCTCCACCAACCCCATCTCTACCAGTTCTACCACCTAAAAGTATTACTATATCTCCTGGATTTGGCTCTTCTCTAACTACATTTTCCTTTGGTGCTGCTGCTATAACTGCACCAACCTCCATTCTCTTAGCAACATAATTTGGATGATATACTTCCGAAACTTGTCCAGTTGCTAAACCAATTTGATTTCCATATGAACTATAACCATGTGCTGCACCTAATGTAATAGTTCTTTGTGGTAACTTACCTTTTATTGTTTCTTCTACTGGCACTGTAGGATCCGCTGCACCAGTAACTCTCATAGCTTGATATACATATGTTCTACCTGAAAGTGGATCTCTTATAGCTCCCCCTAAACAAGTTGCCGCTCCACCAAAAGGTTCAATTTCAGTTGGGTGATTATGTGTTTCATTTTTAAACATCACTAAGTATTCTTCATTCCCATTATCTGTTTCTATGTTAACTTTTATTGAACAAGCATTTATTTCCTCGGAAATGTCTAAATCATCTAACATCCCTCTTTTTCTCATTTCTTTCATAGTAATAACTGCTATATCCATTAATGTTTCATCTCTATCAGTTTCTCCATAAACGAAATCTCTTGATTTTAAATAAGCTTCATATGATTTTTGTACTGCATTATTTAATTTACCTATTTCAATTGTTACATCTTCAATTGCAGTACTAAATGTTGTATGTCTACAGTGATCTGACCAATAAGTATCAATTACTTTTATTTCTGTAATTGTTGGCATTTTGTTTTCTGATTTGAAATAATCTCTTATCATTACTAAATCATCAATACTCATTGCAAGTCCTAGCTCTTTATGGAATTCTTCTAATTGAGCTCTATTTTTGCCAACAAAATCTTCAAGGATTTCTACATCGTTAGGTTCTGCTAATTTTGAAGAAAGTTCAATATTATCTATTGTTACTTCTCTTGAATCTACTGGATTTATATAATAACTTTTTATCTTATTTACATCTTCTTCAGTTAAATTTCCCTTTAGAACTATTACCTTAGCTGACTTTACTTCTACCCTATCTTCAGCAGTTAATAATCCAATACATTCAGATGCTGAATCTGCTCTTTGATCGTATTGACCTGGTAAAAATTCAACAGCAAATGCTACTTCATCATCAGTTATCGGAAAATTTTCTTCATATAAATTGTCTACTGTTTTTTCAGCAAATATGGTATATAGTGATTTTTTATAATAATCTTCTTTTATTTGTCCCAATATATACTTATTAATAACTCTTACACCCTGAAGATTATCTATTCTAAGGTTACTTTTAAAATCTTCCATAAGACTTTTTGCTTCAACATTAAAACCGTCTTTCTTCTCTACAAAAATGCATTTAAATCCTAACATCTTATACCTCCACACCTTTTAAAAACACGAACATTTTTCATATTTTTTATTTAATATTTCGTATTGATTAAATTTTACCAATCCTTTTTTATTTTGTCAACATTTATTACATTTTATATTTCTATTTTTCGTCACTATTCCGAACTTTATTTTAATTATTATTTATTTTTTTCGGTATAAATTATTTTCTATATATTTTTATCCCTTAATTATATTTTTCTAAATAATATTTTATATTTTTATTTTTATTAAAAATGGATAAATTAGTATTAATATCTATTAAATAAGCAATACTATATAGAAGAATTTATTTAACTATATTTATAGGGAGTGGTATTAAATGAAAATTCCAAATCATATTGGAATAATTCCTGATGGTAACAGACGTTGGGCAGAAAATAATGGCTTAAATAAAGAAAATGGATATAAGTGTGGTATAAATCCTGGTCTTTTTCTTTTTAAACTTTGTCATGAGCTAGGCATAAAAGAAATTACATATTACGGATTTACCACTGATAATACAAAAAGACCTAAAGTTCAAAAAGACGCCTTTACTCAAGCTTGCATTGATGCTGTAAATCTTTTATCTAAAGAAAATGCTGAATTATTAGTAGTTGGAAATACAGAATCTCCTTGCTTTCCAAAAGAACTCCTTCCTTTTACTGAAAGAAGAGTATTTGGTAAAGGAGGAATCAAAGTTAATTTTCTTGTTAATTATGGCTGGGAATGGGATTTAAATTTATCTAGACTTACTCATAAACAAAGAAAGCCTATTGATATAGCACTTCATTCAGAAGATATATCTAGGATTGATTTAATTATTCGTTGGGGTGGCAGACGCAGACTAAGTGGATTTTTACCAATACAATCTGTTTATTCTGATTTCTATGTAGTAGATGATTATTGGCCAGATTTTATACCTCAACACCTTTATGATGCCTTAGATTGGTATTCTGATCAGGATGTTACATTAGGAGGATAATAAGAATAAGGATGTGATTGAAATGAAAAAAGCTATTGTAATAGGAGGTGGAGTAAGCGGATTATCTATAGCTGCTAGACTTTTATATAAGGGATTTAATGTAGAGATTTATGAAAAAAACAAACATATAGGTGGTAAAACAAATTTTCTGACTCTTGGTGATTTTAGATTTGATTTAACTGCCTCTTTAATAATGATGCCTAATGATTATATCCAAGTGTTTACTGATTGCAATAAAAATTTTAAAGACTATTTTACTATTAAACCTATAAATACTTTATATAAAGTTTTTTACTATGATGGTACTTATTACGACTTCAAAACATCATTGCCACAGCTTTGTAAAACAATTGATAATATTAGCTATAATGACATTGCTAGCACCTACGGTTATTTTAACTTTATTTCTTCTAATTATAAAAAATATTTACTTTCTGAAAAATATTTTTTAAATAAACCTTTTATAAATAATCTTGATTTTTTTAATCCACTAACTTTAAATAAAGCTTCAAAACTTCATACATTAACCTCTTGTTATAAAGATTGTAGTAAATATATAAAAAATAATAAACTTAAAAATTATTGTCTATTTCAAAGCATGTATGTAGGTGTATCCCCATATTCATCACCTAATATATATAATTTAATTCCTGCTGTAACTCAATACAAAGGTCTTTATTACATACAAGGTGGAATGTATGCTTATGTAAAAGCTTTAGAAAAGTTAGTTCTTGATTTAGGCGGATCCATTAATACTAGCTCCGCTGTAAAAGAAATAATATTTAATAATAAAAAAGCTGTTGGAGTTAAAGTTAAAAATAGAACTAAATTTTCTGATATAGTAGTTTGTTCTACTGATTATTCTTATGCTATGTCAAAACTTATTAGTTCAAAAAAAATTGAACCATTTAAAACTGATATTAATAATTTTAAATACTCCTGTTCAACTTTTATACTATACTTAGCATTAGACAAAAAATATCCTGTACTTAATATACACAACATATACATAAATAAAGATTTTAAAAAAAATTTAGAGGCTCCTTTTTATAATAAGCTATCTAAAGATCCATCCTTATATATTTATTGTCCTAGTTCAATAGATAACTCACTTTGTCCTAAGAATTGTGAAACAATAAATGTAATGGTTAGAGTACCAAACTTATTATCAAAAGATATAGTTTGGAATACATCGACCATAAAAAACATTGAAAAAAGCATATTTAAAATCTTATGTGGCATAAAAGGCCTTGAAGATATTAAATCTCATATAGTGTATAAATCCTATCTTACTCCTGAAGATTTTAAAAATACTTATAATACATACTATGGATCAGCTTTTGGTATTAGCCATAATTTAAATCAAAGCTTAATATTTAGACCTCAATACTCTATACCTAAGATTCATAATCTTTATTTTACTGGTGCTTCTATCCACCCTGGAAATGGAATATCAATGGTTTTAAAATCTTCTAAAATATGTGCTGACTCAATAAAAAATTAATAGAAGGAGTTAAAACTAACTCCTTCTACATCTTAATTAATAAATATTAATTATCTTTTTCTTTTAAATAATACTATACCTGCAACAGCTAATATTCCACCAACTAATCCAACAGCCATAGCTGATCTTCCACCTGTTTGTGGTAATTTACCACTATTAGATGTACTTCCACTATTTCCTGAATTGTTTGCTGTGCTATTATTTGATGTATTATTTGAACCATTACTATTTTCTGCATTACTTGAATTATTATTTTCATTTCCTGCATTTGATTGTAATGAATTCATAGCATTTCTTAAATTAGCTTCAGCTTTTGCAATTTCTTCTGAAGTTGCATCTTCACTTGCAAATACTTTATTTGCTTCTTCTAATGCTTTTTCAACTGCTTTAAAGCTTGCAACTGTATATTTATTACTATCTAAGCTTTCTGCTTTATTTATTAATTCTTCTAACTTATCCTTACTTGGTTTTAATCTTAATTGTAAGAATGATTTTAATAAGCTTGTATAAGTTTCTGATACTTCATCTTCCATTGCATTTTCATCTGCTATTACATTATTTGCAATAGTTAATGCATCTTGCATTTTGCTCCAAGTTGAAGCTATATATTCTGACTCATTTAATCCGTTAATTCTTTCTATTAATGTTATTAAAGCTGTCTTATCGCCCTTCTTGAATTCTAACATTTGCATTGCATTACTTAATCTATCAAATGATGCATTTACTTCTTCTTGAGTTGCTTCATCATTTGCTAAAATTTCTTGTGCTTCTGCAAGTGCTGCTTTAAATTCATTTGCAACTGCTGGCACTACATTAGAAAGTTCTTCATCAGTTACTTCTAAAGCAGTTTCTACAGCTATTTCTAAATGTAATTTAATTACATTGCTTGGAGGTGTTACTGGCTTTTCTACTAAAGCTTCAATTGCTGCTTCTAAAGCAGATTTTGCAGTATCAACCTCTTCTTGAGTTGCTTCTTCATTATCCAATACTTTATTTGCTTCTTGTAAAGCAGTAGTTAACTTACTCCAGCTTTCTTGAGTATATTCACTTTCAATTAAAGTGTTAGCATTATCAACTACAACTTGTAATACTGATTTATCAACTTCAGGTGTTGGTGGAACTTCTTCTCCATTATCTGATGTTGTGAAGTTTACGCTTGCTGGTACTAATGAAGTATTTCCAGCTGCATCTACAGCAATTACTTTAACAGTATAATTAATATCTTTATTTAATTCTTCTAAAGTATAAGTTAATTCTGATACTTCACCTTGAAGAACTCCATTTAAATAAACTCTGTATGCAACTACAGCAACATTATCAGTAGCTTCACTCCATGTAACTTCTGCAGTTGTTTCAGATGTAACATTTACGTTAATAGCTTCAATATTACTTGGTCTTTCTTTATCTGCACCTACTGTAGTTATAGCAGTAACAGCTTCAAAAGCACTTGCTCTCCCAGCTTCATTTACAGCTTTAACAACAAAAGTATATTCAGTATTTTCATTTAAGTTTGAAACTCTGTAGTAATTGCTTACTGTTTCACCAATCTTTACATCACCTTCATAGATTTCATAAACTACAGCTTCATCTATTACTGGCCATGTAAGAACTAATGTAGAGCTTTCAACACCAATAGCTTCAACCTTTGAACCTGCTGGAATAACTGGCCCTTGCGCTTCTTGAGCAACTAAAGCATTTGCTTTTTCAGTAAGCGTAGCTACTGCATTTGCTACTTCTTCAACAGTCGCTTCATCATTATTCATTACAGTTACAGCATTATTATAAGCATTTTTAAATTCGCTCCATGTTTCAGCTGTATAGTTAGCTTCAGCTTTGTGGCTGTGTTCTTCAATTACATTTTGTAATTCTGATTTATTAACAATTTCACTATCTACTGGTTTTAATACCTTGAAGTAGTCTAAGTTAACTGCATTTTTACCATCACGAGCTACAGCTGTCATTAAAATAGTGTGTTCACCATTTTCTAAATCTTTAAATGCTGCGACTAAAGATTGGTCATCTCCAGTACTACTTCCTGCTAATGAGAAGTTTCCTTGCGCTTTTCCATCAATTGATATATCAAAGCTTGCAAAGTTTGCATGTTTTTGAGCATAAACTTCTATGCCAGTTCCTGTGAATGTGTAAGAAATTGTAGCACCTGTACTTGATTCTGTTTTAGTTCCACCATGGTGTCTATCTGATTCACCAGCCCAAACTGACCAGTTTCCACCCCAAGTTATATCTGGATTTTTAGTATTATCCATATATCCATCTTCAACTATCACTTCATTAACATTTACTTCTGCAAGAGCTACTGTTATATCAACATATCCACTTATAGAAGCATCATCTTTTGAAGTTGCTGTAACTCTAACAGTTCCATTAACTTCACCAGTAGTTAATACTCCATTTTCATCAATAGTTGCAATAGTAGAATCATTTACAGACCATGTAACATCTTTATTAGTAGCATCATTTGGAAGAACTGTTGCTACCATTTGAACTTCACTATTAGCCTTACCTACAGTTGTTATTCCTGATTTAGTTCCAACTGATATTGATGTTGGCTTAACAGATGAATTATCTAATACTTTAAATGCATCAAGTTCAACTTTAGTTCTACTTGCAGCATCAACCTTTGTATTTGTTGCTTTAACAACAATTGTATGCTTGCCATATTCTAAATTTTCATTAGAATATACAACCTTTTGTCTTACTGTAGAAGCACTATATGTGCTAACTTCACCTTGGCTAACTCCATCAATAATTATTTCAAACTTACCTCTATCGTGATTAGTACAGCTAATTACTTCTATTCCTGTACCAACGAATGTTAAAGTAGCTGTTTCTCCACCAACTGGACTTTCAATAAATTTAATTGTTCCAGCATAGTTTACAGACTCACTCCAGTTACCCCATTCACCTGAATAAGAAATACGCGCATCTCTATCATCAATATATCCAGACATATTTCTTAAGTCGTTTACTGATACACTTGAAGATATATTTGATTCTATTCCATTTACTACTGCTGAAACGCTATAAGCAAATGTACCTAATATATCTTGTGCATTATTATCTTCAAAAGTAACTTCTGAAATATTTTCTGCAACTAGTACAACATCACCATTATTAACTTGACGATATACATTATAAGTAACATTGTCTCCTTCAACTGCATCCCATGATAAATTTACTGAACTATCTAATATTCTTTCTGCAGTTAAACCTGTAGGTGCATCTAACTTTTCTTCAGCTCCTGGAATTTCAGTTATTGTATAAGTTTCACCAACTTCTGTATTAAATGAAATCTTATCTTCTTCAACAACTGTAAACTCTATATTTTCTCCCTTAGAGTTAGTTACTTTAGCAAGATTTAATCCAGCATACTTAGCTACTGCTTCTCCACCATTGTTAGATTTAACAGTTAATTCATATGCAACTCCATTTGACCATTTTGCACCAACTTCAAAGTTTCCTCTTGCAAGTAATCCATCATATGAACCATCAGCCCATGTATCTGGAAGTGCTGGTAAGAAGTATACATATCCCATATTACTTTGCATTAACATTTCAGCTATTCCTGCTGTTGCTCCAAAGTTACCATCGATTTGGAAAGGTGGATGTGCATCCCAAAGGTTAGAATAAGTTCCTCCCCCGTTAGCTTGTCCTGTTCCAACTCTCTTTAATTGCTTAGTTAATAATTCATAAGCTTTATTTCCTTCACCTGCTCTAGCCCAAGAATTAATTCTTTGTCCCATTCCCCATCCAGTAGATTGATCTGTTCTATTATTTAATGATACTAAAGCAGCATCTAAAAGCTCTGGAGTTTCAACTGAAATAGAATCTCCTGGGAATAATCCTAAAAGATGAGACATATGTCTATGTCCGTATCCTTCACTTGGAATACTATTTAAAGTAGTTTCTTCAAACCATTCTTTAATTTGACCATCATCACCAATTTGAATTGGATCTAATTTAGATTGAGTATCTTTCCACTCTACAACTAAATCTGCATCTACACCTAATGTTTCTGCAGCTGTAATTGTATCTTCATATAATTGCCATATTAATGTTTGTTCGTATGTGTTACCAACTGTTCTTGGTCCATGTTCTGGAGAATATGTTGGTGAAGAAACCATTCTTTGTTGTACTTCATCCCATACTAACATATTTTCATAAAGATTTACTTCTTCTTTCATCATTGGATAAATTACATCTCTCATGTATTCAACATCACCAGTGTATTCATACATTTCCCAAACATTTTGTAATATCCATGGCACTGCTGCTGGAGACCATCCCCAGTCAAAGCTCCAACCTGGACAAGTCCATCCAAATGGAGTATTTTGAGTATGAGCCATAAATCCATTTGCTTCAATATATTCTCCATTTTCATCCTTAGCACTTTCTACTCCAGCATAAATTCTTGCTGTTTCACGTCCTGGCTCTCTTAATGAATCAATATACTCAACTAAAGGAGTAGCACATTCAGCCATATTAGTAGAATAAGTTGGCCAATAATTCATTTGAAGATTTACATTCATGTGGTAATCTGAACTCCAAGCAGGGTTATTTTTATTATTCCACACCCCTTGTAAGTTAGATGGAAGTTGAGAATCTTCTCTTGAAGAAGCAATTGTTAAATATCTTCCATATTGGAAGAACATTACTTCAAGAGCTCTTCTTGCTTCTTCAGAAACTGTGTTGTTTCCATATCCACTTAAAAGTTCATCTGTTGGAATATTGGGTAAAGCTTGTCCTAAATCTAAATCAACTCTATCAAATATACTTTTATAATCAGCTATATGATCAGCTTTAACCTCTTCATAAGATTTTCCATCTAAAGCTTCAATAACATCTCCAACTCTAGCATCTAATTCTTCAGCAGTTTCTCCTGTACGATACTCAGGATAATCATTTTTATAATCTGTAGCTGCTGATATATAAATTGTAGCTGAAGTTGCATTTTCTACTGTTAACTTATCAGTACCTTCTGTAACTTCACCATCATCACTTACTATCTTTAATTGTGAGTTATATTTTAATTGATTGTCTGATACTTCACCTTCTAATGTAATAGTATCATTTTCTACTATAGTTGTTGCTCCTTGCTTTGAAGGGAAACTTACATCGAAATTAAGTTTATTTTCACCATTAGCTTCAACTCTTATAACCATAACATCATCTGGATGACTTACGAAGTTTTCTCTAATATATTCAGTATCTCCATAAGTATAATTTACAGATGAAATAGCATTTCTTAAATTAAGATCACGAACATAATCTGTTACGTTATTTTCGTCAATTCCAATAAAATCTAAATTTATTTCTCCCCAAGCTTGATATGCTCCATATCCATCACTAATACCAACTAATTGATTACATAAAGAACTAGCTGTAGCATCACCTTCATCTGTATGAAGTGCAAAATTTTCTCTAACTTGTTGTAAAATTTCATACATTGGTGTTATACCATCATTAGCATATTCCTTGTTACCACCATTATAATTAGGACGTTTGTCACTTGGACCGCCTGTCCAAAGTGTCTTTTCATTAAATGTGATACGTTCATGTACTATTTCTCCGTATACATTCCCTCCAATATCTCCATTCCCAATAGGTAAAGTATACTCTTGCCACATATTATCTTCAGTAAGCCCAGCTGCTCCTTGTGAAGAAGGCTTTGTGTACCACAATCTCAAATCGTTTTCATCAAAATGTGAGTTCTTATTGGCTTCAGTATTTGTATCAGCTACAACAGTTTGGCATAAAGATACTGCCATTGTACCTGCTAATACTGCAGACAAAATCTTTTTTCTTCTTTTTCCCATATTATCCTCCTCATTATTTTTAATTAGCTTCCCCTTTAACCTAATTGCAATCCAGTTTTTTTCAAAAAAATATATTTTTCCCTGGATAATTTCATATTATCAAACTTAACTTTTTAGGTCAATAAAATAGCAATTTAGTTACTTTTTTTGCCAATATATTTATATAAAAAAAAATTGCCGCAAGCCTAAACTTACGACAACAAATCCTACGTAACCCTAAAGGGTTATTTATATTATATCCGTTTTCTAGCACATTTATTCATAAATAAAGTTAATATTCCTTACTTGACACAAATTAATATAAACATTAAAATTTAATGACCGTTATTATAAGGAGAATGATGAAATGTTAATTGGAAAAAACATTAATTATGAAAATAAATATTTAAAAAATACTATAAAAAAAATAAATGAACTTTTAGATTCTTATGGTGTTTCAAGTGAAAAACAAGATAAATAAATTATTAATCACAGAAAATTCTTATGGGATAATAGAGCTGAACTAGATGAAATTGAAATAAATGAAAATTGTAGCCAAGTTGCTTTAAATGAACAGCTACACTCTAAAAAACTTTCAAGAATAAGAACATTAGAAAAACAACTTAGCAATCCATATTTTGCAAGATTAGATTTTAAAGAAGATGGTGAAGAACTTGAAAGCTTTTATATAGGATTATCTACCGTTGAAGATGAAGATAATTTTGAAATGTTAGTTTTCGACTGGCGTTCTCCTGTAGCAAATATGTTTTATGATTTTGAAGTTGGTCCTGCATATTATGATGCTCCTGTAAGAAGAATTTCAGGACAAATTGATTTTACTAGACAATATAATATAAAAAATGGTGAAATTGTGTTTATGCATAATTCTGATGAAAGTTTATGTGATGAAGCATTAAATTCTATGCTTAGCAATAATGCAACAGATAAAATGAAAAACATAGTAGCAAGTATTCAAAAAGAACAAAATGATATTATTAGAAGTGATGATAGTAAAATATTATTTATACAAGGCGCTGCTGGTTCTGGTAAAACTTCAATTGCATTACATAGATCTGCTTATCTTTTATATAAGCATAGAAAAAATCTTACTGCAGATAACATTTTAATCTTCAGTCCTAACGAAGTATTTGCTGAATATATTTCTGACGTATTACCTGACTTAGGTGAAAGTAATATTCGCCAAACAACTTTTGAATTATATGCTAAAAAGTTCTTACCTCAAAACTTTATTTATGAAAATAAAAATGATCATTTAGATTATATTTACTCTAATGATAATAACTTAAGTGAATTTAAAACACGAGCTAAATCAATGGAATATAAAAATACTAAAGAGTTTATGGATGTTCTTAATAATTTCGTAATAGATATTCCTAAATTAATAACTAATATTAAACCTATTACTATTGAGGGAACTCAAATAATTTCTAAAAAATCAGTAGAAAATACAATTTTTGAACGTTTTAACGATATTCCATTCTTAAATAGAATTGATGTTATTAAGCAAAGTCTTTTCTCACAAGTTGAAAATAAATATTTATCTAAAAAAGATAATTCTAATTTTGACTATGTAGAGGATAAAAAATTATTCTATGATTATTGCCTTGAGCAAGTTAACTTACAAGTTGATAATATGATAGATACTTTAAATAGCGTTTCTATTTATAAATTACTATGGGAAAACATAGAAAAGTATACTGATAGTAACTTAGATGAAATTAAGAATCTTACATTAAAGTATATTGGATATAACGAAGTAAAGTATGAAGACATTACCCCTATAATATATATTAGAGCCGCATTAGAAGGTTTTAGAAGTTATGGAAACATGAAACATGTTCTTGTAGATGAATGTCAAGATTATAGTCCATTATTCTATGAAATAATAAAGAAATCTTTCCCTAATGCTTCAATAACTATTATGGGAGATTTAAATCAAAGAATAGATAAACATTCAAATGTAAAAAATAGAAATAGTATTACTGAAGTATTTGATGATGTTAAAACAGTAGTTTTAACTAAGAGCTATCGTTCTACTTATAACATAACTACATTCACTAAGGATATATTAGATACTCATGAACCTATTGAAGCTGTAGATAGAATTGGTGAAAATCCAACTATTCATATTACAGATAGTAATGTGGAAAGTTTAATTTCTTCTACAATTTCATCAATGAAAGATAAAGGATATAAATCAATAGCTATAATCTGTAAAAACAAAGAAAATTGTGAAAAACTTTATGATAAATTAAAAGCAATTAATTCTCATATAAACTTAATAACTAGTGATAAATGTGAATTTAAAGTTGGTGTAAATGTAATATCATCTTATTTAGCCAAAGGCTTAGAATTTGATGGTGTTATATTAGCAGATGGTGAAAATTATCTAGGTTTAGAAGACAAGCATCTATTCTACACAGCCTGTACGAGAGCATTACACGAATTACACATATACACTAATAAATCACTAGAAGCTATCCTTCCAAAGGATACTACCCTTTACACAATCACAAGTGAATATTAAAATTAACTATAATGCCGAAAAGTTTGTTATATATCCTTCAGGAATATAACAAACTTTTCTTTATAACCTACTTTAATAATAATACTAAAGTAGCTAAACCTAAAATTTAATACTCTTATTCAAAAGGAGTATTTTCAAATTCCATGAAAAATCCCTTAGGATGTAGGCATACTGGACATGCTTCTGGTGCTCCATTTCCTTCGTAAATATATCCACAATTAGTACACATCCATTGCATTTTAGTTTCATTCTTAAATAACGAATTATTTTCTAACTCTTTTGCATATTTAGAAAATCTATTTGCATGTACTTTTTCAATAGAAGCTATTTTTTCAAATAAAATAGCTATATCTTTAAAACCTTCTTTTTCAGCTACTTCTGCAAAATTCTTATATATTTCATCATGCTCTGCATTTTCATGTTCTGTTGCTAATTTTAAAAGACTTAATGTATTTTCTCCACTTTCTGCTGGATACCCTGCTGTAATAACAATTTCCTCACCTGAAAAATCTTTTAATTTTTTCATAAATTCTTTTGCGTGAGCCTTTTCTTGATTAGCTGTATAATTAAATAAATCCTGTAAAATTGAATATCCTTCTTTTTTTGCTACTGATGCAGCAAATTCATATCTATTTCTCGCTTGACTCTCTCCTGCAAAAGCCCTCATTAAATTCTTTTTAGTTTCACTATTTTTAAAATCAACCATACTTTACCTCCCTTTATATACTAACTTTATATAAGTAATTATATACACTTTTCCCATAAATATACATATAATAATGTTGTTTATTTCTCAATTTCATTTATTACTTATATTAATATACTTTAATCTCTTTTGTATATTTATCAATTTATTTTATTAATCTACTATTTGAATAATTTCTATTAATAAATTTATCTTTAAAATATTAAAAAGTAAAAATGGCAAATGAAAGCTTAAATTCTCTAAAAGTTTATTGAAATAATTAAATTTAATCTTATTCAATAACATTCAACTTTAAGAATTTATTCCTTCAATTTGCCGTTTTATTTTAATTTACTATTTTAAGTTCATTTTTTATAATATTTTTAGCTATAATAATTATTTTTTAATACTATCTTAATGTTTTTATTTATTCTTTATTACCTTTTAGCATTTCTCCAATAGCAGCAATACTTCCAAGTGAAGATAATGTTTCATTTGGTAATATAAGTTTATTAGCTGGATTATTAGCCATTTCTTTTAATGCTTCAACTTGTTTTAATGCTATAACTGTCTCGTTAGTTCCTGATTCAATAATAGCTTGGTTTACTTTCCTAATAGCTTCTGCTTCTGCTATTGCTATTTGTTCTATAGCCTTAGCCTTACCTTCTGCTTCAAGTAATTGAGATTCTTTTAAACCTTCTGCTCTTCTAATATTAGCTTGTTTTTCAGCTTCTGCTCTTAATATTTGTGATTGCTTTTCACCTTCAGCCTTTTCAATTTGAGATTGTCTTAAACCTTCTGCTTGAAGAATCATAGCTCTCTTATCTCTTTCAGCCTTCATTTGTTTTTCCATAGCTTCTTGTATTTCAGCTGGTGGAATTATGTTTTTAATTTCTACTGATAACACTTTTATTCCATAAGCATCTGTAACTTCATCAATTATACCTAATAACTGTTGATTTATAGCATCTCTTCCTGCTAGAATTTCGTCTAAACTCATATTACCTAAAATATTTCTTATATTAGTAGTTGCTGAATAAACTAAACCTGATTTATAATCTTCAATATTATATACAGCATCTTTAGCATTTAACATTTTATAGAAAATAACATTATCAACTGAAATCTTAACATTATCTTTAGTAATAACTGATTGTGGTGGTACATCTAAAATTTGTTGTTTAGTTGATACCTTTTTTCTCACAAAATCTATACCTGGAATTATGAAATGCCATCCTGGTTCTAAAATTCTATGGAATTGTCCTAACCTTTCTACTACATATAAATACCCTGTATTTACAACTTTGATTGATGATAATAACAAAATTAATATAATTACTAATAATGCTACTAAAAATATCATGCCCATCATAATTAATCCTCCTTTAAACTTACAACTAATTTATTTCCTTCTATACCTATTATAGTATATTGTTCACCTTTTTTTATAATTTTTCCTTTATTATAAGCAGTCCAATAAATACCACTTACTTTTATTTTAGATGTTTCTCCCATATCTTCTTCTGCAGTCATAACCATCCCAATGTAGTTTTGTTCCATTGTTTTTACATGATTTACATCAGCTTTGAATTTTTTCTTTGCCCAAGGATAACCAATAGAAACCGTTGCAACACCTATTATTAAGAATGCTACTATTTGCCACGTTACTGATACACCTATTAAAGAAAGAATTATTGCAACTAAAGCTCCGATAGAAAACCACATAAATATAAAACTACTAGTAACAATGTCAATAGCAATTACAACAATAGCAACAATTATCCAAGTAATTACCTCCCACATTCACTTTCCCCCTTCCACTTACTTTATTCTATAAATTTAATAGACTACTTATGATTATATTAATTTAATTATACACCATTTTATTCTATTTTTTCATAAATTAATATTTATTAAATATTAACTACAATCTTATTATAATTTATCACAAACTATTTTGCAAGTTATTTTTTATCTTTAAAAGAGTTATTTTTTATCACTTAATTCTTTTTAAATTGATTCTCCGTTGAATTTCATTGATTTTCTAAGGTTTTCCTTTTATTATTTACTTATGTGTATTTTATTAGCTCACTAATACAATACTAAATTTATATAATGTAATGGAGATGATAATATGGATTTTATTAAAGTAGGATCTGCTTGTCCTAAAACCAAAGTAGCAGATGTTCTTTATAATGTTGAAAATATATGTTATTGCATTGATAAATCTTATGATAGTAATGTAAAGTTTCTTGTTTTTCCTGAGCTTTGCATAACTTCATACACTTGCTCTGATTTATTCTTAACTTCCACTCTTTTAAATAAAGCATTAGACGGTATTAAATTGATTTGTGAAAAAAGTGTTGATAAAGATATGCTTTTAGCCGTAGGTGCACCTTTAATACATAATAATGTTTTATATAATTGTGCCATTATTATATTTAATGGGAGGATTTTAGGTATTGTTCCTAAATCATATATTCCTAATTATAGTGAATTTTATGAAAAAAGATGGTTTACAGAAGGTGTTAATCTAATAGATGAAATAATAAATCTACCTTTCCAAGAAAATATTCCTTTTGGAACTAATTTAATTTTTGCAGCTGGCGACTATAAATTTGGAGTAGAAATTTGTGAGGATCTTTGGGTTACTATTCCACCTAGTTCATACCTTTCACTTTTAGGAGCAAATATTATAGGAAACCTTTCTGCTTCAAATGAACTTGTAAGTAAAAAGGATTATAGAGTTTCATTAATTTCTAATCAAAGTGCTAGATGTATGTCATCATATATTTATTCTTCTGCAGGAGTTCACGAATCCACTACTGATCTTTTGTTTAGTGGTCATTTAGTAATAAGTGAAAATGGTTCTATCCTAAAGCAAAATGATAGATTCCAAAGAGAAAATGAAATTATAACTTCTTGTATTGATATATTTAGACTTAATGCTGAAAGGCTTAAAAATTTAAGCTATAGGGATGCAAGTAAAATGGTTCCTTTTAAAGCTAAAAATATATATTTTAATTTTAAAGATACCAATATTAAAGAATTTGATAGATATGTTGATAAGCATCCATTTGTTCCATCAAATGAACATGAAAGAGAAGAAAGATGTAAGGAAATCTTCAACATTCAAGCTTCAGCTCTTGCAAAGCGTTTAGAGCATACTAACTTAAAGAAAGCTGTTATAGGTATTTCTGGTGGTCTTGATTCTACGTTAGCTCTTTTAGTTGTAGTTAAAACTTTCAAGCTACTTGGTATTGATAATAAGAATATCATAGCAATAACTATGCCTGGCTTTGGTACAACAGATAGAACTTATAATAATGCTTTAACTCTATGTAAAGAATTAGGTACAGACTTACGAGAAATTAATATAGTAGATGCTGCTCTTCAACATTTCAAAGATATTGGTCATGATAAAGATATACATGATGTAACTTATGAAAATGTTCAAGCTAGAGAAAGAACTCAAATTCTTATGGATTTAGCTAATAAAGAAGGTGGATTATTAATTGGAACTGGAGATTTATCTGAACTTGCTCTTGGATGGTGTACTTATAATGGGGATCATATGAGTATGTATTCTGTAAATCCTTCAATTCCTAAAACTCTTGTTAGATACTTAGTTAAGTATGTAGCAGAAAAAGAATCTAATAAAGAAGTATCTCATACATTGTTAGACATTTTAGATACTCCTGTTAGTCCTGAACTTTTACCTAAGAGTGAAAAAGGTGATATAGTTCAAAAAACGGAAGATATAGTTGGACCATATGAATTACATGACTTTTTCTTATATCATTTTATAAAACATGGATCTTCTAAAGAAAGAATACAATTCTTAGCTGAAATTGCATTTAAAGATGATTACTCTAAAGAAGAAATTAATAAATGGTTAGATAAATTTATTTATAGATTTTTCACTCAACAATTTAAGAGAAGCGCACTTCCTGATGGCCCTAAAGTTGGTTCAATTTCTTTAAGCCCACGTGGAGACTGGAGAATGCCTTCTGATGCTTCTTTCAATTCATTTAAATAAAGTTAAATTAAAAATAGCTGTTGCATAAATTGCAACAGCTATTTTATTATTTATTTCTAACTTCTTTTAATTTATCTTCTACCATTTTTATTAATTTATCTTTATCTTCTTCACTATTAACCACATCCATATTGTCCATATCTACAATAAGAACTTGTGATGCTTTATAATGGTTATTAACCCAATTATCATAATCTCTCCATAAGAATTGATAATATTCTTTTAAACTATCGTCAACCTCAAAATCTCTACCTCTAAGATTTATTCTATTTATAACAGTTTCAAATGATCCTTTAAGATAAATCATAATATCTGGAGCCTTCTTTGGTAAAGATTCAAGCTCTTCCATCATATTATTTAATAAATTTTCATATATATTCATTTCTAATTCTGAAATTCTACCAAGCTCCATATTTTTCTTAGCAAAATACCAATCTTCGTATATTGATCTATCTAAAATATTATTATCATTTATTAATGCTTCTTTAATACTTTTAAATCTAGTATTTAAGAAATATAATTGTAATAAAAATGGATATCTCTTTCTTTGAATCTCTTCCTCTGATTCACTGTAAAATAGAGGTAAAAGCGGATTGTCATCCACACTTTCATAAAAAACATCTGATTTAAAATGTTCACCTAATATCTTTGCTACAGAACTCTTTCCAAGTCCTATCATTCCACCAACAACTAGCAACATACTTCACCTATCCTTCATCCTTAGTGCACGTTTTATAATACTTTGTAATATTTTCTGTGTCAAGCTTTGAATTAAATCTCTAATTTAAATATCCTATACTCTCATCTGCCATCATATTTAAAGTTGCACTTACTTCTTCTATTACATCTACATAGCTTAAAAATAAATCTACTTTTATTTCTGAAAAATCTTCACTTATATCAGTTATTTCTCCATAAATAATTTTTCCATAATCAATAAGATTTTTTAAAATTACATTTTCACTCTTAGGAATATACCCTAATAAATATCCATTGTCAGCTAAAATCATTATAGAATTCTTATCATATAAATTATCTTTTTCCCTTTTTAAAAATACTTCTTTTCCCTTTATAAGTTTTTCTTCTATTATAGTTAAATCTCTATATTTAATTCCTGCTATATGAGTTTGTAATAAGAAAATATCTTTTGAATGTGGTTTTACCTTAACATCTTCTATGTTAATAAAACGACTTTCTTTTTCTTCATCATTTCTATTATTTAAAAAACGTTCCATACTTCTTTTTAAATTTTTATCATCCTCTAAAGAACATGCTATTTTAATTTCCTCATTAATTTCTTTGCTTTTATATTCATAAAAATTCTTTAAATTAGCAAAAGCTGCTCTTCTTGTAGCTATATATCGTGTTTTTAACGCTTTAATATTAATATCTATATAGTCTTTAGCTAAGTCTTCCATATCTGAAATTATTAGATATAAAGCAATATCTTGTGCATATCTATAATCTATATATTCTTTATTTATTTCTTCCTCGTATATAGTTTCTTTTTCATAATTTATTTTATCAAAGTCAATATTTTCACATGCAAATTTTATTAAATTATTCTTATCTAACTTGTCCTCTTTTTCTAAAATATATTGATAAATGTAATTATTAAATGGCTCGTACTTTAATACATCTTTAAAATCATTAAATTTTAATTCAATATCAAATACACTTGCAATATCAATTGCTATTTTTTTATCATAACTCCCAAAACTTATTTCATCTTTTATTATTTCTTCATAATTATAAGATAAAATTTTATTTGTAATATTATCTCTTAATTCCTTTTCAAATTCTGAAAGTTCACTTGCCATTTTATTATCTTCATCATATAGTAACATCAACATACTATACATTACATATAAATTATCAAAATTAATATCAAATTTTTTATAGTACTCAAAATATAGATTTATTATCTCAAATGTTATATATTCTCTCAATGTATCTTCAATCTGACACAATAACTTTAAATTTCGTGTAAATATTTCATACTTATTTTTTGTTTTTCTACCGCTACCAAAATAATTTAAATAATCATATTCATTAAATTTTAATATAAGTAATACCTCTTCTAAAATGTTATTTAAACTTCCCTCTTCTATAATCCATTCTTTAATTTCTTCAGTTAGTGGTTCCAAATTACTTACAGCAATAATCTTCCCATACCCATTGCTTGCTTTAGCAATATTGAAAATAATAGAATTACACATACTATATTCTTTTATTGCCTCTATGCAATAAAAGATAAACTCATTGTGATTTGAATATATCTTTAAAATTTCTAATGCATCTATATTATCTGCAAATCTTAATAATGTTAATCCTAATTTAATTCCTTCGCTCTCTTCACATTCATTTGCATAATATTTTCCTGTAATAAACAATTCCTCTTTAGTTATCATTCTTTCTTTCAATAAAATTTTTATTTTATCTATAAATATAAAATAATAATCTATTATAGGAAATCTTTTTATAAATCTAATAACATCTTCAGCTTTTCCCTCATATTTGAATGATTCTATTAAAATTTCTAATAACCCATTAGCTAGTTCTTCTTTTTCCCTTGCTGTAATAGATTGATCTAAATAAATTGCGTCACATTCTTTTTCCCCAGCCATTAGCATATCAATTTTTTCATAGGGTTTATATTTATACTTATTCCACCATTCCATTAAATCTACAAACTTTTTTGTTTTCATACCCCACCTCTTTATCCCATTATTTTAAGTACTTATATTATATTATATTTTATCATATCATTTAACGTTTTAGTAAAAAAAATGATACCTTAAAGATTTAAGATATCATTTTTAATATTATTTATTTTTTAAAGAATCTATATATTTTACTGCACTTAAAGCTGCAATATTTCCTTCTCCAGCTGACTTGATATATTGATATGGCTTTCCTACACAATCTCCGGCTGCAAAGCATCCTGATATATTTGTTTTCATTTCTCTATCAACATTAATGTGTCCATCCACTATCTCTAGTCCTGGTACTAATTGACCTGGTGATATGCTATCTTTTAATACAAATACACCATCAGTTTGTAATTCTGTATTTTGAAGTTTTAAACTTGAAACTTTTCCTTCACCAATAATTTCTACTGGTTTTTCTTCTATAACTTCTACATTTTCACCAATATCATAATTATCTTTATACATAGGTACATAATATACTTTGCTAGCAAGTTCACTTACGTACTTAGCTTCTTCTTCAGCTTCTTTATTATATCCAACTATAGATACAACCTTATCTCTATACAATGGTGCATCACAAGTTGCACAGTATCCAACACCTTTTCCTAAAAGTTCAACCTCACCTTTAATAGGCTTATTGTATTCCATACCAGTAGCTAAAATTACAGAAGTTGCTTCATACATTTTATCATTTACCATTAAAGCAAAATAATCTCCCATGGCGTAAATATTATTAACTCTTTCCTCAGTAATTTTGATCCCCATTTTATTAATATGCTCTAAAAACATGTCCTTAAGTTCACTACCATTAGAACCATAAAAACCCAAATAATTATTAATTTTTGGAGCTTTAATAAGCTTATTACTTAAATCTTTATGTCCGAAGATAATAAAACTCTTATTTCTTATCTTTGCATTTAGAGCTGCTGATAATCCAGCTGGGCCGCTACCTACTATGGCTATATCATATCTCTCCATAGTATTCACCTTTTTTATAAATGTTTTGCAACAGCATCTTTTAATTGAGTTTTAGGCATAAATCCAACTAAAGTATCTATAGGAGCTCCATTTTTGAACACCATAATTGTTGGTATACTTGCAACTCTATATTTTCCTGCTAAATTTGGACATTCATCAACATTAACCTTTGTGAATTTAGCATTAGTTAATTCTCCTGCTACTTCTTCATATATAGGCCCTATCATCTTACATGGTCCACACCAATCTGCCCAGAAATCTACTATACTAACACCATCAAATTCAACAACTTCTGAATTAAATTCATTTTCTTTTAAATGTTTAACCATTATACTTCCTCCTAATACCTATTATGGCATATTATTATTTTTATTAATTGTACAGCGATAATAATTATTAGTCAATAATTTTATGTTCCTAATAAATTTACCTTTGTACTTATTTTACCCCTTTTAACTTTAATAATTCTATGACTTAGTCACTTTTAGTTAGCTTTTGCATATTTATTTAAATTATTATAAATTCCCTTCTTTTTGATTAACTCATCATGGCTTCCTCTTTCCTCAATTCCATTATCAGTTAATACTATTATTTCATCTGCATTTTTAATAGTTGATAATCTATGTGCCACAACTATTGTTGTCCTATTTTTACAAAGCTCTTCTAAAGATTTTTGGATTAAATATTCAGTTACATTATCTAATGCCGATGTAGCTTCATCTAAAATTAATATAGGTGGATTTTTCAAAAATACTCTTGCTATAGAAATTCTTTGTTTTTGTCCACCAGATAATTTCACACCTCTTTCCCCAATAAAAGTATCATATCCATCCTTTAAACTCATTATAAACTCATGAATATTAGCTTTTTTTGCAGCTTCAATAATCTCTTCATCTGTTGCATCTAACTTACCATAGCTTATATTTTCTTTTATTGTTCCTGTATACAAAAATACATCCTGTTGAACTATACCTATATTTTGTCTTAATGAATCTAACTTTAAATCATAAATGCTAGTCCCATCAATTTTAATATCTCCACTATCAACATCATAAAACCTTGGTATTAAACTACAAAAAGTTGTTTTTCCTCCACCAGAAGGTCCAACTAAAGCTAACATTTTTCCACTATCAATAGATAAAGAAAGTCCATCTAAAATTTTTTCATTTTCATATGCAAAAGTAACATTATCAAAAGTTATTTTTCCTTGTACTTCCTTAAGTTCTATTGCATTATCTTTTTCCTTTTCGCATTCAACTTCCATAATATCCATAAATCTTTTAAAGCCTGTCATTCCATTTTGATATTGCTCAACAAAATTTATAAGTTTCTTTATTGGGTCAGTAAATAATTTTACGTATAAAAGATATGCAAAAAAATCTCCTAAATTTATTGTTCCATAATAAGTAAATACTCCACCAGCAATAAGAACTACATAATCAAGTATATCTACTCCAAAATTAACACCTGAAAAATACTCAGCCATAACTTTATAAGCCTGTCTTCTTACTTCCTTAAATCTATTATTACCATCATTAAATTTTTTCTTTTCATACTCATGAGCAACAAAAGCTTTAGAAATTCTAATTCCTGCTATTGAATTTTCTAATGTAGAATTTATTTCTGAAGTATGTACTCTAGTTTCCATAAAGCATTTATTCATTTTTTCTCTTTTCTTTAAAGTATAAATAACTATAAAAGGAACAAATGCAAATATAATAATAGTAAGTGGAACATTAATTGTACATAAAATTATAAATGATCCTAAAAACATTATAATTGATATAAATAAATCTTCTGGACCATGATGAGCAAGCTCTGATACCTCCATAAGATCATTAACCATTCTACTCATTAAATCACCTGATTTATTATTATCAAAATATGAATTTGGTAAATTTTCAAGATGATTAAACATATCTCTTCTCATATCACCTTGCATTCCAACACCAACAAGATGTCCAAAATATTGCATGAAATACGTACATCCCGCTTTTACTAAATACAGTATTATTAGAACTATAGCAAATATCCCTATTACTTTAATATCATTATTAGGAATTGCTTCATTTACTAAATTTCTAGTCATCATTGGATATATTAAATTGCATATTGTTGCCACAGTTGCAACTAACAAATCTAAAAAGAATAATGTTTTATATGGTTTATAATATGATATAAATTTTTTTATCATTACACCCTCCCCTTTTCTATATTACAAAAATAAGAACAAGGAACTGTACACCTTGTTCTTTAAAATATTATTATGTAAAAATCTAAAAACATTTCTTATTATTTAACGTTCAAAATTTGCTTTTATTTTAATTATTAAAGAAATCTTCTAAAATTTTCATATCTTCATCATTAAATTTATAGTTACTAACTTCTTTTTTATTTATCCACTTAATACAATTTATATTTCTATGGCAAGTCATATATTCTTTTACAGTGCCCTTAAAAACTTTTAGTGTTTCTTCTGTTTCTCCTAATTTATATTCTTTAAAAGGTTCTAAATCAAATATAGTACATTTTAATTCTTTATCTATAGCTTTACAAATACACTTATCCTCTGTTTCTTTCCCTTTCATTTCTTTTCCAAATAATCCCCAAATTTTATCTACCTTTTTTCCTCTCTCTGCTATTAGCACATTATTAAAGTCATCATAAATAACAATTGAACATCTTACTACTTTCCCCATTTGTACCTCCAATAATATAAATATTAGCTTATGCTATACCTGTATACTTAATATTAATTATAATACCTTTAAATAGATTTTTAAATATTTTTTTACATAAATATGCTAAATTTTAGCTTATTTTGCTTTAATTATCTGTATATACTTGTAATTTATGGATAATAATTATATAGGAGGTGATTTTTTTGATTATTAAATATATTCCACTTTTAGTACTATTATTTTTTTCCTTAAAACTTTTAATTTCATACGTAGAAAAATCTACAAATTCCTTAAAAAACAAAGTAGAGGATTCTAAAATAGAAAATGGTATTTTATCAATAAAAGATTTGCAAAAAAATAATTATGATAGATTTATAAAAACAATAGAATATTATTTGAAATTTAATGGCTTTACCAATATATCATTAATTGAAAATGGAACTAGTGAATTAACAAGCTTTACAGCAACTTTAAATAATGAAAAAATCTATATAAGTTGTTCTCAAAATACTTTACTTGGTAAAGAAGCTAAAGATGAAGATAATTGGTCATTAACAGGCAGACCTGATATCCAATGCTTTTTAGCTAGAATAATTAGCAATAATTATTCTAAAGGTATTTTTATTACTAACAGTTCATTTACCCCATTAGCCATTGATTTTGTTAATGAAGTAAATAATAAAAATTCTAATATAGAATTAAAACTTATTAATGGCTATGAATTAACTAGATCAGTTAGAAACTTTAATGATTATTGTTTTAAGGAGGATTTAATTAATGAGGTTTAATACATTATTTGGTTATTTTATATTAATAACATTTTCTCCTTTAATAGGAAAATTAATTAAAAATATTATTTTACTTTATAAGCAATATAAAAAATTTAAAACGCCTAATTCATTGGTACAATTAATATATAGGCTAACCCCTTATGAATTTGAAATTTGGAGTGGTGAATACCTTACAAAATTAGGCTTTACTAATGTAACTGTACTTCCTTTAGAAATGGATGGAGAGAAGGACATAATTTGCTATAAAAATAATGAAAAATACTATGTAAAATGTAAGAGGTATTCTCTAACTAACTCAGTTACTTTATATCAAGCAGAAAAATTATTAGGTGCAATGATTGCTGATGATGTAGATAATGGAATAATAATCACAACAGGACATATTTCAAAGGATGCTAAAGCTTTCTTATCTTCATTAAAAAAACCCTATAATATAGATATAATAAGTGCTGATGATTTAACCTTAACATATTCCCAATACATTTTAGAAACTAAAACTTCCTAATTATATTAAAATAAAAAAGCTAAAGACTATATCAAGCACACTTATTATAGCTTGATATAGTCTTTTAATTTTCACCTAAAGAAGTCTACTTCCTTCTTTGTCTTGTGCAAGCTTTCCTGCTTTCATAAGACCACCTAATGCCATTTTAAAGTAATTTTTACTAGTTCCAAAAGTAGCCTTTATATCTTCTGGATTAGATTTATCATTAAATTCCATAAATCCTCCATTTTTTCTCATATATGCTACTATTTTTTCTTGAAGCTCCTCTCTTTCACTTAATCTAGTTTTTCTTGGTGTTAATCCTATAACCCCATCTTCATAAATTCTTTTAACTCTTAATTTCATTTCATATCCTGGATGAACTTCATCATAATATTCATTAGGTAAAACTAGTCCACGATATTTAGCATCAATTGCAACATTTAATGTTCCAGATGGTGTTTTTGAAAATACCATTGCAGTTACTTCATCTCCAACTTTAAAAGTTCCCTCTTCTGCAATTTCTATATAATTTTCTACTTCTGTAGTTGCTGCAAGTCTTCCTGTCTTATCTAAATATATGTAAAATAAATATTTTTTACCTGTATGTAATTTATATCTTTGCTCTTTTAATGGAACAAATATATCTCTATCTAATCCAAAATCAACAAAGGCACCAAAATCGCCTTGCTGTACAACCTTTAAATAAGCAACATCACCAACTGTAGCTAATGGCTTTTTAAAAGTTGCTATTGGTCTATCTTTAGAGTCTCTATAAATAAATACCTCTACTTCCTTTCCAACTTCAACTCCCATACCTTCTGCTAGCGATTTTGGTAATAATACATCCTCTTTACTTTGTTTGTCAAGTAGATAGAACCCAAAATCTTTTTCTCTATCCACTAATAAAGTATTATACTCACCTATTCTTAACATATATCCTCCTATTTTGTATATTTTTTACTTAAGTTAACATAGTTATTAGCTGAATTCTTTATGCTTTCTATTTCAGCTTCACTTAATTCTCTAACAACTTTTGCTGGATTTCCTAAAATAAGAACACCCTCTGGAAATACTTTTCCTTGAGTTATCAAAGATCCTGCTCCTATAATAGTATTCTTTCCAATTTTAGCATTATTTAATATTATTGATCCCATTCCAACTAATACATTATCACAAATTTCACATCCATGTATAATAGCTCCATGACCTATAGTTACATCTTTACCTATTAAACATGGGCAATTTTTATCTACATGGACTACTGTATTTTCTTGAATATTAGTGTTTTTTCCAATAACTATTTTATTCATATCACCTCTTAATCTAGTTCCAAACCAGATATTAGCATTTTCTTCAATAGTTACATCACCAATTATATCAACACTTTCTGAAATATATGTACTTTCATCTATTCTAGGAATATTCCCCTCAAACTCTTTTATCATTCTGAATCTCCTTATGACCTTTTAAATTACCATAAAAGTTTAACTTTATTTTATCACCCTTTATAATTATTGTCATTATTTTAATGTATTAAGTACTATATATTAGTAATGAATAATTTTAAGAGGCGTATATGTGAGTAAAAGTAAGCATAAAAATAAAATAATATTTGATCAAAATAAAATTAAATACTACTATGGTATACCTCATTGTCATTCTAGCTACTCAACGGGGAAAGGTACTCCTTTAGATTTATATGAATATGCTATTAAATGCGGTTTGGATTTTCTATTCATAACTGATCACAATGACTTTTTAATAAATAAGGCTACAATAAAAAGCAATACTGTGAATAGATGGACTGCTACTAATTATTATGCAAATAAAATTAAAAAAAATAAAGAAAGCTTTTTGCCTATAGTTGGTTTTGAATGTAAAACAGTTTCTTATGGTGACTTAAATATAATTAATCCACTTAATTTTTTTAGTGGTACTGTTAAAGACATAAGATTACTTACACTATGGATGTTAAATAATAGTAATGCATTTATTAGCATTAATCACCCCCATAGAAACGTCACAACTTTACCTTATAATGAAGTTTTAAATAAACTAATTACATCAATTGAAGTTTTTAATGGAAATCCTGCATCTAGATATACAAATCATGAGAAGCAATATTATACTTTGTTAGATCAAGGCTGGAAACTTGGTGCTATTAATGGTCAAGATAATCATAAGGTTAATTTCGATGAATCTGAAAACCTAACTGTATATATAGGAAATAGCCTAAATAAGGACTCTCTTATAGATGCCTTTAGAAATCATAGAACATATTCTACAGAATCTAGATTTTTAAAACTTTATTTCACTATTGATGATACCTTTATGGGTGATACCCTATTTGTTAGCTCTTCAAAAATAAAATTTTGTATCTTTGCTGAGGATATAAGATATAAAATTAATGAGATTCAAATTTTATCAAATGGTGGAAAAATAATAAAAAAAATAACAGACATAAATTTAAGCAGTATCAAATACATTTACGAACATACTACCTCATTGGAGGAAAACTGGTATGTTATAAAACTTCTTCAAGATAATAAAAAAGTAGCTATAAGTTCTCCTATTTTTATAAAACATCCTGATCGAAGTTACATCTAAATAATAAAACACCAGAATATTCTGGTGTTTTATTGTTATTTCTTTTCATTATTTTTATTATTATTTAAATGTTTAACTCTATTTGGTTTTGCCTTAGGCACAATTTTAATTTCTTTTTCCTTCTTCTTTGGTCCTCCAGTAGTTTGGATATCTAAGAACCATAAGAAGAAAGTTAATGTTATTATCATTAATATAAATGAAACCCACCAAATGTTTCTACCTAAAATCGTAGGCATAAACAGTTGTAATACAAAAAATGCAATTGCTATTCCTAAAGGTATATACTTATTAATCTTAACTTTTGAAAATATGTATTTTCTACCTAAAATCATTATACCAAACATGATTGCTAATATTATTACAAAATATAGTATTGTAAATAAAAAATTTCCCATCAATATTTCTCCTTCCTTTAACTTTCTCATAGTATATATTACCGATTATTTCACATATTTTCAAGATACTTTCCCTTCCAAATTTTATAAATTGTTAATTTTATTATTAGTTTCGTAAAAGAATTTTATTTTTCACTTCATTTTTCATATAATATTTGATAAAATGTATTAAAGATATTATAAATTTATTAAAGGGGTGTTATCATGGGTTTAAATCAGTCCTATCAACTTGATGAATTAGATTTTCAAATTTTAGATATATTAATAAAAGATTGTAGAACTCCATATTTAGAAATAGCTAGACTTTGTCACGTTAGTGGTGGTACTATACATGTTCGTATGAAAAAAATGGAGGAACTTGGAATTATAAAAGGCACTAAAATATTATTAAACCTTCCAAAACTTGGATATGACGTTTGTTGTTTCGTTGGTATATATATAGATAAAACATCTTCATTCTCTGCTGTATTTGATGAAATATCTAAAATTAATGAAGTTGTTGAATTACATTTAACTACTGGTGATTACTCTGTATTTGCTAAAGTTATATGTAAAAACATTAGTGATCTTCAAGATATTCTACTAAATAAAATCAATGTAATACCAGGAATTCAAAGAACAGATACAATAATTTCATTAAATCAACCAATCGATAGAAATATATCTATATAATTATATATTAATCCCCTCTCTAAAGTAGATAAATTTAATTATCTTCTTTAAAGAGGGGGATTTTAATTAGTTCATAATCTATTTTTATAAATTATTTATTATATTAAATAATTCTATAGCAGCTTTTCTTGGTCCATTTTGTTCTTCACCCTTAATTCCTAAGCAAGTTTTTATTTGTCCAACTTTTACATTTTCTTTAAACATAATCTCAAAATAATCATTTATTAATATTTCCATTTCTTCTTTCTTTTGAGCTGGTCCAAATGGGTTAGCAAAATAACTTTCCACAAATCCTTTCTCAGATGTAGTCCCTTTTGCCATTCTTGGCCCTGATTTGAATAAATTAATTGCATCTTCTACATTTTCAAAATACTCAATAGATTTTTCATCTTTATTAACCTTAGTAAAGTTATTAGCATATAAAAATAAATCTACTTTATATCCCTTTACAATTTCACTATATGGTGCAATTGGCATAACTAATCTAGCATTAATCTTATCTGGATTCATAAATATACTTCTATCAATTTCTCTAAATGCATACCCTTGTGATAAATCGTCTAACCTAACAAAAGCTCCAATCTCAGTTCCATAACCGTAAATTCCATCCTCTTTCTTTTTAAATGTCCCCATATCATCAAAAATAACTGTCATATTACTAATATATTCTTCACTTAAAGTACGAAAAGCTTCTAAACTTTCTGATTTACCTGCTCCACTGTCTCCCATTATCACTACATTAGCACTCTTTCCATTTTTCAATTCAACATTTACCATTGCACCATGTATAGGTAAATTTCCTCTTTTTATCATTATTAGGTTATGCAATGTTAATATCATCTTTTTCATATATCCAAAATAATCAATTTCTTCTGAATAATTTATATAACCTAACATAATATTATTCTCATCATCATCATAAAATATAGTTTTTAGCTCTTCTTGATCATTAGCTCCAAATACAAAAACTATATCTGGCTTTCTTCCTCTACACTCTTCTATCTTTGCCATTTCAAATAAATTACATAGAGTAATACCATGACTCATAAAATCTCTATGAAAATAAACATATGCAATTAATTCTCCTACCTTTGCTGGATAGCAAAACCAATGATCCTTATTTATATGCATATACTTTAATGGATTATACTTAACCTCAGTAAACATCCCACTTCTAGTATTTTTCTTTGGATATGTTATAAAAGGTGGTTCTAAAAGAATACAATCTATAAAATTAATATACTCTAGTGCTTCATAATCATTAGGTACTGGCCACAAAAGTCTCCCTATCATAACACTACAATTTCCACCTGCTGTTATTTGTCTAAATACTTGTGGACTTCTTCCTAAAACATTTTGTTCTACTTTTCTATAAAGCTTCAATATAAGCTTTGAAAAAGATGAATTTGCCTCTGTAAAATTCATAGCTGCAAGACCTTGACTCACCTTATCATTTTGAATAATTGTATATCTCTCGAGATTTCTCCAAAATAAATAAAAATCTTCTATTAGATTTATAAACTCGTCCTTATTTCCTAAAAGTTCTAAATATGATGGATTAAGTTCTATAACTTCTTTAACGCCCATTATTGTTAAGCATTTAAAAACTTTAGTAAGAGTATCTCTTATCTCATTTTTATCCTCTGTATTTAAAGTTCTAACTAAATATCTATAAGATAGACTTCTTTTCTTCTCTGATTTTTTTAAATATACATTTAGTACCCTTCTAAATCCCTCACTTTCTAATAAACTCTCAAAATTATTACAAAATTTTGTTGAAAAGTTTATCAGCACCTTATTATTGCTTATTGAAAATTCATTTTTCACATATAGCCCCCCTTTGATAAACTATCTAATTTTTCTCAAACAATCTATTATTTGATTATACCATTTTTTACCTAATGTTTCATTAAACAAATTTTTATTTAATTTTTAATTAACTGTAAATATTATTTATTTAAAATTTGGATATAATTTATACTACTATGATAAGTTTATAAGGGGTGATTTATGCGATTAAAAAAACTAATATATTTATCCTTATCTTTATTTATTTTATTATGCTTATTTAAATCTCCTATAAATTTCTTTAATAAAAATATAAATTCCAATAATCTACTTATTCACTATATTGATGTCGGTCAAGGTGATTGTATTTTAATTCAATTAAATAATAAAAATTTATTAATCGACTCAGGCCCTAAAGATAGTAAAAAATCATTAATTTCATATCTTGATAATTTAAATATTAAAGTTATTGATTATTTAATAGCTACCCATCCACACGAAGACCATATTGGCAATATGTCTACAATTATAAAAAGGTATGCTGTAAAAAAATTTTATGCCCCAAAAGTTTCTCATACATCTACAACATTTGAAAATATGGTTTCAGCATTAATTGATAAAAATCTAAAAATAAGTATTCTTAAAGAAGGTACAGATAGTATTACCTTAGGTTTAAACGCTAAATTTTCTGTGTTTTCTCCACCTGAAAATCTTATTTCTGATAACTTAAATGACTATTCTCCTATTATTAAGCTTGAATACTTAAATACTTCTTTTTTATTTACAGGTGATGCTGAAAGTATATCTGAAAATTATGTTTTACTCTCAAAATATAATTTAAAAGCTGATGTTCTTAAAGTAGGCCATCATGGTTCTTCAACTTCAACTAGTTCAAACTTTTATAATTCTGTAGCTCCCTCTATAGCTATAATATCAGTTGGATTAAATAATACTTATAATCATCCTACTTCTGAAACATTAAGCATATTAGAATCTAACAATCCCCTTATTTATAGAACAGATATTAATGGAACTATAATCTTAAATTCTGATGGTAATAAAATAGAAATAACTACCAAAAATAAATACTCCTATAAATGATAGATGCTCCTAAAAAATTTAGGAGCATCTATCATTTAAGGATATTAATCCTTAAAATAATACAAATCTATCAATTTGTAACTTATTCTAAAAGATATCTATCTTCAGTATTATTTTTTTCTTCTTCACTTTCTTCTAGGCTATCTTCACTACTTTCTATATTATCGCTCTCATCATTATCGCTATCATCAACTTCTTCAATTTCATCTATATCTATGTTTTCAACATTTTCTAAAGATTCTTCTATACTATTATCCATATCAATTTCTTCATCTTCAATGCTATCTTTACATTTTATATACTTTTTCCAATCAACAAATATTTTATATAAATTCACTACATCTTGTTCATTATATAATAATATAGTTTCAATTTTTTCTTTCGGCATTCTTAGTATATATTCTTTATCTTTTAATACTTTATGGAAAGTTTTAGCTAAATTAGATCCACTAATAACTTCACTTTCTCTATATATTTCAAATACTTTCTCTAAATTTTTAAGTCCTATAGATGTATTCATTTCTTTTTCATATTCTTTTTGAATATCAACTGACTTAAATTCTTTTTCAAAATCATAATAAATATTGAATTTATTAAATAAATATTTAATAACAGTAAAATCATTATTTCCCGAAAAAGTGACTATTACCTTTTTACCTAACCTTTTCATTCTCATGAAATACCTTTTAGCTAAAAGAAGTATTTCAACTACCTCTCCTTTATTTTCAATCATATATTGAGTAACATATATTTTCTTATCACTTTTATTATATACACATGCTCCAAATACACCTATACATTTTGGTTTCTTATATACATAATGTTCTAAATCAAAAAATATAATTTCTTCTGGACTACACTCTCCCTCCTTACTTTTTAATATTGTTTGTAGATTATATTCTCCTACATCAATAACATTTTCTCTAATTATCACACTATCACTCTTTCTTACATTTATTTTATCTCCTGTATTAAAACTAATGCTAGTATTTTTATCTTTTTATTATACCATGTAATTAAATTAGTGAATACCTTTTAAATTGCCTAAAAACACCTAATTCTATACTTATCTAACACTTTACTCTGCTCCTCCTAATATTGACCTTTTTTTTATTTTCTGATATTATATTTGTATAAATTTATTTGATAATGATTTTCAATTTGAGGTGAAATAAATGTGCATTTGCGATTTAAAACTTGGTGAAAAAGCCAAGATAGAACAAATAAATGGAGATTCAAAATTAGCTAAAAGACTTTCTGCCTTAGGTCTTATACAAGGTACAGAAATTGAACTTAAAAGAGTTGCCCCTTTAGGCGATCCTTTAGTAGTAAACTTAAGAGGTTTTGATTTAGCCATTAGAAAAAAAGATGCAAAAAATATATTATTAACAGCATAGTTTATAAATTAAAAGGGGATGACAAAATGAAAACTATTGCTCTACTTGGTAACCCCAATGTTGGTAAAACCACACTTTTTAACAGCTTAACAGGAGCTAATCAAAGAGTTGGAAATTGGGCCGGAGTAACTGTAGATAAAAAAGAAGGTTCTTTTAATGATTTTAATATCATAGATTTACCTGGAATATATGCAATGGATACTTATTCGAACGAAGAAAAAGTATCAAAAGATTTTTTAGAAAACGGACAAGTTGATTTAATATTAAATATTATAGATGCTTCAAATATAGATAGAAATTTATATTTAACAATGCAATTAAAAAGATTTAAAAAGCCTATTATATTAGCTGTTAATATGATAGATGTTGCTGAAAAAAAAGGAATAAATATTGATTATGATAAGTTATCTAAACTTCTAGATGTCACTGTAATTCCTATACAAGCATCTAAAGAAGAAGGAATAGACGATATTAAAGCTGCATTAGAAAAAATTAATTATAAGACTATAGATGAAAATGATTATAATTTTTCTTCTGAAAAAGAAACGTATAAATACATAGAAAATATATTAGATGATTGTACTGAAAAAGTTAATAGCACACATAAGTCTACAAAAGAAAAATTAGATAACATAATGCTTAATCCATGGCTTGCATATCCAATTTTCTTTGCAATTATGGCATTAACTTTCCAAATTACTTTTTCATGGATTGGACAACCACTTTCTGATCTATTAGATACATTGCTAAATGATTCATTAGTTCCACTTATAGAAAACTTAATTCATGGAATGTCACCATGGTTTCAATCACTTATTCTTGATGGTATCATAGGTGGAGTTGGTGGAATATTAGTTTTACTACCTATAATTTTATCACTTTTTGCTTGTATTACTGTCTTAGAAGATAGTGGTTATATGGCAAGAGTTGCTTTTATAATGGATAAAATCATGAGAAAAATGGGGCTTTCAGGTAAAGCTTTCATCCCAATGATTGTTGGATTTGGATGTTCTGTTCCTGCAATTATGACTGCAAGAACTTTAGAAAGTGAAAAAGATAGAAAACTTACTGCGCTTTTAATTCCACTTATGAGTTGTAATGCAAGATTACCTGTTTATAGTGTATTTGCTGCTGTATTTTTCCCAGATAAAATCGGGCTTATAGTTGCCTCTCTTTATTTCCTAGGAATTTTATTAGCATTTATACTTGGTATTATATTTAAGCATACAATATTTAAAAATGAAGAAGAACCATTACTTATAGAGTTACCAGAATATAAGTTACCATCACTAAAAAATCTTTTTAATCAACTTTATGAAAAAACTAAAGGATTTTTAGTTAAAGCAGGTACTTTAATCTTTGCAATGAGTATTGTTCTTTGGTTCTTATCAAACTTTAACTTTAACGGAATGACTGATGTTAATAATAGTATTTTATCTTCAATAGGAGGATTTATAGCACCTATATTTAAACCACTTGGATTTGGTAACTGGCAATCTTCAGTATCATTATTAACTGGTTTAATAGCTAAAGAAACTGTTGTTTCTTCAATGGGGGTAATATTTGCTGGAGATTTATCAGCTATGCTTCCACTTCACTTTACAACACTTTCAGCTTTATCTTTCTTAGTATTTGTATTATTATATACACCGTGTATAACAGTAGTTGGTACTATGAAAAAAGAATTTGGTACAAAAATTACTTTATTCTCAGTATTTTATCAACTATCTTTAGCTTGGATAGTTTCATTCTTAGTATTTAATATAGGTTCGTTATTTATATAAATACTTTTAAATTTAGTTTAGATAAAGTAAAGTTTTCGAACTTTTAAAAAGAAGGTGACTTATTTGGAAATTATAATTACAGCGCTTTTGCTTGTAGCTGCAGTATATATATTATTTAAGAATGTAAAAAAATCTTCAAAAGGAAACTGCAACTGCGGAAGTTGCTCTTCTAAGTGTGATAAATATAAAAAATAAGGAGTTGCATTTGTAACTCCTTATTTTTTAATTTATAAATACATTTTTAAAGATTATTGTTTCTTTATTATTAATCATTTATTCCGCTAAGAGCTTTTTTATTTTTCTCTAATAGCTTTCCATAATATATTTTTATAGTTGCTGCTGTAGGAGAGGCTAATAGCATACCTATTGGTCCAAAAAAACCTCCTCCAATAACAACTGAATATATTATCCAAAAAGGTCTAACTCCTACCTTATCTCCTATAAGCTTAGGATCTAAATACCACCCATCAAACATTTGCAACGAAAATAATACTAAAAATACTACTAACCCCTTAAAAGGTGATACAAATACATTTATTAAAAAACCAATTATCTCTCCTATAAATGGTCCAAAATACGGTATCATATTTGTTATTCCAACTAATATTGCTATTAAAATAGAATATTCAGATTTAACTATATTTAGTAATATAAATGCTAAAATACCTATTATAGTTGAATCTATAGCCTTTATCCCTATGTATGTTCCTATCATAGAATTATATGTTTTTATGAATTCTATTATTTTATCTGAATTCTCCTTCTTAAAAATTAAATACATAACTCTTTTTGCTTCAAATAATAGCCTTTCTTTATCAATAAGGATATATATAGCAACTAATAATCCTAAAATAAATTTTACTATTAGAGATGAAATACTAACCATCTTCATAAGTGAACCTTCTATAGCTGCTATTGCAATTTCTCCAGCTCTATCTATGTAATAATCAATATTTATTTTTGTTCCTGTTGTGCTAATTAAGTTTTGTATTTCTTGCTTATCTAAAATATCATTAATAAATTTTTCAACAGAATTTATATATTCAGGAATATTACTTACTATATCCTTAATATTCTCTATAAGCTCTGGAATACAATATAATGCTAACAATGATATAGCTCCTATTAAAACAGCATAAGTCAATACAATAGATACTCCCCTACTTAGCTTTGCTTTTTTTTCAAATATTTTAACTAACGGATTTAAAACATATGCTATAACTATTCCGTATATGAATGGCATTGAAAATGATATTATTTTTCTTAAAACCCCTACTAAAACATCTAAATTGTCTATTAATTTAAATATAACTAGAGATACCCCTATTATAATTATTACAGCTATTATTAATTCTTTATATCTATTACTCTTAAAAATCAAAGCCTTCCCTCCTTTTTATTTATCTATTAAATTGATTATAACAAAAATATAGTTCTAAAGTAATTCTATCCCAATTAAATCTAAAGTATTTTTAATAATTTTACAGCCTGATTTAATTAAAACTACTTTTTCTTTATTTAATTTCAATTCTTCTCTATTTAAAGCTTTGTAGATATCGTTTAAAACATTAATAAGTTCTATAATATATCTACTTAATATTGATAAATCTAAATTTACTGTACATTTGTTAAGTACACTTGGAAAATCCTCTAAAATTTTAATTAACTTGCTCTCTTCATTTAATAACTTTTTATTTAAATTACATATTTCTTCATTTTCATTTAGGTAACCACAAAGTAATTTTAATCTATTATATGAATTTAACACATATATATAATTTTTCTCTTTATATGAAATAATTTTGTCTAGTTCAAATAATATTGTTTTTTTATTTGAATTATTTATATAATAAAAAACTATTGAATCTCTTACTATTTTATTTATTGTATTGCTATCATATAATATCCCATTTATATTATGATAATTTAAAATCTTTGCTGAAAACTTCTCTATTAAAGAATCTAACGACAAGAATTCATCTTTTCTTATGAAAATGTTATTTTCTAAAATCTTAACTATTCCCAGCTTATAGCAAGAATAATTTTTAGTATTACCATATCCACTAACTTCTAGAATCTTTACTAGTTGCTTAAAATGAGTATATTGTGATGAATTTATAATATATATATTCTTGTGATAACTATATTTTCTATTATATCTTGTAGCTTTATTTAAAATAGTTGCATTAATGGTATTTATTTTTCCTTCATTTGATATTATATACGGGGGCATATTATATTTGTCCAATAATATAACCTCACATCCATTTTCATAAGTCACTAGATTTTTTGCTTTAAAGTCTTCTATTATGTTTTTTATATTTTCTTCATTATTTTCTTCATTCATATTATTGGGGTATTCTATTTTATACCCCTGATTTTCAAATACTCTTTTTAATGATTGCATTGATATTTCTAAAAAAACTCGCTCTATAGCAGAAATTTTATCCATATTTATTCCATAATATTCAATAACTACACTTTTACTTTCTTCTCCACTATTTTTTTTATAAATATAATTACTTTTTAATATTTCTTTTATAATATAAGTTTTATCTATAAAAAAATTTAAATATGCACCTACACTCTCTGTCCTTTCAAAATATATACTATTTATTTGTTCTTTCAATTCTCTAGCTATAATAATAGGTGATTTTTCAATCTTATCTACTAATTTAAAACACGGTAAAGTGAAATCTCCCATATAAGCTTCTTTAGGAACTTCTATTAGATTTTCTATTATATCCTCTTCTAGCTTCAAGTTCTTACTTAGTTCCTTAACTAATTTTTTTTTATAATCAATCATACTATTCTCCTGTATATTTATTAAAGGATATTATATGTGCTAAGCGAAAATATTTTAATTATTTTTAGATATATCAAATATTTATTAAATATTTTTTATTAATAATCCTTTATTTTTTCTACTATTTTATATATTATTATAATTAATAATTAAAATAATAGGAATGGTGAACTATGATTAGAGTAGGAATAATTCATATAGGATCAAGTAAAATTAGATTATTACTTGCCGAGATTGATAATTCGGGTTATTTTAAAATTATTGATGAATTAAAAACGCCTTTTAAAATATGCTATGAATTATCAAAGGAGTGTGTTTTATGTAATGAAAAATTTAACTATATTTTATCTACATTAAAAACGTACAAATCCCTTTGCGAAATATCTGGGGCAAAAGAAATTTTTACTATAACAACAAGCTTTTTTAATACCTTAAAAGATAGTGATAATTTAATTGCCATGATAAAAAATGATCTTAATTTAGATTTAAAAATTCTCTCTCCAGAAGAAGAAATTAAATATACAGCTTTAGGTGTTAATAAAAGCTTAAATGTTTCTAATTCACTTGTAGTTGAAATAACTGGTACATCTACTAATTTAATTGATATGAAAAATGGAGAAATAAAAAATTGGATTTGTCTACCATTTGGTGGTATAAATTTAGCATATACCTTTAACATAACAGATAGAATATTAAATTCAAACTTAGATACTAGCTCTAATTTTGTAATAGAAAAACTTAAAGATATAGAATGGCTTAATACAAATTTTGATTCAATAATTTTTGTAGGTGAACTTTCTAAAACATTAGTTAAAATTGACAAGTTTAGAACACACTATCCTTTAGAAATTTTTAATAATTATGAATTATCCCGCGTTGGAATACATGAACTTTATAATATATTCAAATGTAAAGATTTAAAATTACGTCGTAAAGTTGAAGGTATCGACTTAGATATGGTTGATAGTATTTTTAGTTCTTTACTAATCCTCAATGAAATATTAAAAATAACCTCTATTGATATTATAAAAGTTTCAAATAATACCCTTAGAGAAGGTATGATTTATGAATATCTTTATAATAATTACGATGTTAATGATGATATATTAGACTATAGTATTTATGGTATATTAAACTCGTTAAATTCTAATATTCAACATGCCGAACAAGTTTATTTTATATCTTCTTTACTATACAATGAATTAAAACCACTTCATAAGCTAGGTGACAATTATTTAAATATTTTAAAAACTGGTGCTATGCTTCATGATTGTGGAATTAGTATAAATTATCAACAACATCATAAGCATTCATTTTATATAATTTTGAATTCTTTTATTAATGGTCTTACTCATAAAGAGCAACTTATGAGCGCAGCTATTGCCGCTTCTCATAGATTTAATAATTATCATTTACCTTTGGTGCAATTCTCTTATTTAGTTAATAAACTAGATATAGATATAGTAACTAAAATAGGTGCATTAGTAAAAATAGCTGAAGGACTAGATAGAAGTCTTGTAAGTGTTGTAAAAAAATTAAAAGTATCTTTTGATGATGAAAAAGTAGTAATTACAGTTTCTTCACCAAGTAACTTAGATGTTGAAATACATCAAGCTTTAAGAGGAAAATATTTCTTCAAGGAAATTTATAAAAGAGATTTATATATAGAAAAGGAAAAGTGGCAAGACTAACTTGCCACTTTTTTATATCCCAAATATTAATTTTCCTATTGTTAAAAATAAATTATAAATAAAACTTACTGGTATTGAAAGAATTCTTCCACCAACTAAAATAATTGCTATAAGAATTAAAAATTGATATTGATATATCTTATCTGATACCTTATAAAATGTTTTTGGCCATAAATCTCTAAAAATATCAAATCCAGCTAATCCCGGAAGAGGTAATAATGTAAATACAAATAAACTTATATTTATTGAAGCTGTATATCCTATCATCCTACTTAAAATATAAAATGCAGTATCTGGTAGTATGTTAAGCAAAAATTTATAACAAAATACATATAATATCATTGCTATAAATCCAACTAATAAGTTTGCAATTGGTGCAGCTATAGATACTTTTATAGCATCTTTATACCCTCTTTTATATGCACTTGGATTAGTATTTATAGGTTTAGTCCATCCAAATCCAACAAGTAAAATCATTAAAAATCCTATAGGATCAATATGTGCTGCTGGATTTAAAGTTAACCTTCCTTGAAATCTTGGTGTCTTATCTCCTAGTTTATCTGCAACTAACGCTCTAGCATATCCTTGAGCTGTAAAAGCTATTAATGCTCCAGGAATAGTTAATATTATCGTTAATAAATCAAAATTAAATAATCGCATCTTTTCACCTTCTCATATTATTTCTTAAAACATTATATCACATAATATGTAAAATTTATTTTTATTTAATAATAATTTCATAAAATTTATTTATATAAAAAATTAAGGAACTATTATTAAAATAGTTCCTTAATTAAAATATAATTTATATTCACTTTTTTATCTTATTCTATACTTTCTCCACTTACTGGAGGTGCTACTTCTTCTGTAGGTGGTGTTACTCCTCCATCTGGTGTTTCCTCTATTCCACTTCCATCTGGATTTGTACCAGTTGATCCATCTGGATTTGTTTGATCTCCTCCAGTTGTTGGTGGCGTAGTAGTTCCACCTTGATTTTGATCTGATCCCCCTCCACCAGTTGTTGGTGGTGTTGTAGTTTCACCTTGATTAGAACCATCAGTATTTGGTGTTGATGGTGTTGATGGTGTCGATGGAGTTTCTGGAGTTTCAACAGTTCCACCATTTGGATTAGAAGGTGTTACACTACCATCTGTAGATGAATTATCATTTGAATTATCCTCTGAGTTATCTATAGATGTTTCTGGTTGTTTTTCTGGCAACTTATCTTCAGCATCAATATAATCTTCTGGGTTTATATTATTTATATTATTATAGTATCCTTCTTGTGCCGCATAATCAGCTAATACTTGATTTAAATGTTCATAATCATACTCATCTGGATTTGGTATTTTATCTTCATAAATAAAGTCTTTTAATACTTTAGCATTTTGCTCTTTATCAATTAAAAATACCCATCCTAAATCTTTATATAATCTACCTTCTGCTAATTCAGTTACTGGAATATATAGTTGCTCTGTTTCTAAAGTTGGAAATTTATAAATAGTATAAGCCATATTTAATGCTTGAAGTGGCTCAATATTAGTTTTTATATAATCTATCATTTTGTTCATAATACCTAAATATTTGCTTGGTTTAGTTTCCTTTAACTTTTCTGCAAGCTTAAATAAGACTTCTCTTTGTCTTTCAGTTCTACCATATTCATCTCCAACATTATATCTTATTCTTGCATAAGATAATGCTTGCTTACCATTTAATACTTGTAATCCTGGCTCTGTAACTGGGCAATCATTACCTCCTGTTGATTCTCCTATATATTTATTTAATTCTTCTATTACATAATCTTCAACATTTAATTCTAAGCCACCAATTTGATCTATTACTGCTTCAAATCCCCAGAAATTTATTACTACATATTTGTCTAAATTTATATCATATGTATCTCTAATAGTTTCCATTAACAATTCAGGACCACCTAATGCATAAGCTGCATTAAGCTTTGCTTCTCCGTATCCTGGAATATCCACTAATGTATCTCTAAATAATGATGTTAACTTAATTTTCTTATTGTTATTATCTAATGTTGCAACAATTATTGAATCTGCCCTACAATTTTCATCTAAATCCCTAGCATCTATTCCTACTAATAAAACATTTGTTATTCCTTCAACCTCTGTGTATTCTCCATTTGATATAGATGTTGATGGATTATAAATTTTACTTCTAATGTACAGATATCCCGAAACTAGTATACCTATAATAAAAATAAAAACACATAATGTAGAAACAATTGCCTTCTTTTTATTAGACCACTTTTTTTTATTTCTATTACTTCTCTTTCTTCTTTGCTCACTCATTTTTTAGCCATCCCTTCAACAGAATTAAATTTTAAACATAGTGTAATTTTGTTTTATTATCATAAAATAATGTAAATTATTTTACATTATTTCATTTATATTATAATATCATACTTTATTATATATTTTATGTTTTTTTATCAAATTTTAAAAGATATTTAATATGTTTTTTATTAAATATCTCAATATATTGCTTTTATCTACAGATTTATTAAAATAATTGAATATCATCCTTTCAATACGTAAATAAAATACTTCTTTTAGTGATTCTAAAAAAACATTAAGGGTATACTAATAATATATCTATAATTGTAACTCTGATTTTTAATATTTTTATTATTTTTTTATTTACTTATATAATTTAAAGTATTATTATAAAGATTGTGTAAAAATCAGTTTATTGATGGAGGTCTTTTTATGAATATAAGTATTATTGGAATGCCTCTTTTTTATGGTTGCGATAGGCCAGGAGTAGAAAAGGGACCGGATGAATTAAGAAATAACAATTTAATTGATATTTTCGAAGAAAATCATACTGTTTATGATCTTGGAAATATTGATGTTGAGTACATACACCCAGAAAATAAATATTTAACTAATTCTAAATTAAAATATTTAGATCAAGTTGTTAAAGCAAATAATGGACTAGCTTCCCAAGTTTTAAATGCCTTAGAAAATAATACTTTACCTTTTATTGTTGGTGGAGATCATTCTCTTGCCTTAGGTTCTTTAGCTGGAAGCAGTAAATTTTTTGGTGATGATTTAGGTGTAATTTGGATTGATGCCCACGGAGATATAAATACTCACGAGACCTCTCCATCCGGAAATATTCATGGCATGCCTTTAGCTGCCTCAATGGGTATTGGTTACGAAAAACTTACTTCAATATTTTTTAACAAATTTAAAATAAAGCCTGAAAATGTGTTTATTTTAGCTTGTAGAGATTTAGATAAAGGTGAATTAGAATTAATTGATGAATTAAACATTAAAATTTGGAGCAATAAAACTATTAAAGAAAAAGGAATATCTACAGTTACAAGTGAATTACTTGATTGCATAAAAGAAAAGAACTTAAAAAATATCCATCTTTCTTATGACATAGATTGCTTAGATCCTGAATATGTTCCTGGAACAGGTACACCAGTAGAAAATGGTTTAAACTTCGAAGAAAGTAAGACATTACTTGAAGGTATATTTAGTACAAGCTTAGTAAGATCTATGGACTTTGTAGAGTTTAATCCTGATTTAGATATAAACGGAAAAACTACAGAAACTTGCGTAGAATTATTAAAACTTATATCTAAAAATTTATAATAATTTTAAAATTGAATAAATTAAAAGTTGTATTAAAAATATATTAGTTAAAATTTCATTGTTAATAACTAATATTTAATACAACTTTTTTTAATTATAAATTTAACCACGAGAAATTCAATTAGCTAAATAAATATTTTGAATTTCACTTTTGAGTTTTCATTAACTTATGATATCATTAAGTAATGAAATACTATTATTGGGAGGCAAAAATGAAACTATTATTTTTCGATACAGAAACTACAAGCGTAAGACCTGGTCATATATGTCAGTTAAGTTATATAGTCGTGGACACTTCTACCAAGCCACAAACAACTATAGGTAAAAACTTCTTCTTTACTGTTGATGAAATGGATGAAGGTGCTGAACAAGTTCATGGTTTTTCTCTAGAAAAATTATACGAATTATCTAATGGTTTAGAATTCTTAGAACAAATACAAGATTTTATGGGTGACTTCTTCGATGCAGACTTTGTAATTGGTCATAATGTTCAATTTGATGTTAAATTTTTAAAGCACGAAGTCAATTCATTATATGAAGCTGGTATGATTGATAGCACTTGGGAGCCAAAGAAAACTTTCTGTACAATGGCATATTATAAAAACATTTGTAATATCCCTTCTGTGAATGGTAATGGTATAAAAAATCCAAAATTATCTGAAGTTATTAATTATCTTGGAATTTCTGATGATCAAATTGCTAAAAAGGCAGATGAACTTTTCCAGGGTAGTGGAAATTACCACGATGCAAGATTTGATACAGCAGCTGTATATCTTTTAGTAATTGAGGGAATGAAGAAAAAATTAATTAAACCTGGATTCTTCTCAAGTCAAATTTAAAAAATACTACATTTAAAATCAAAAATAGAGATATCCTCTCTCAAGAATATCTCTATTTTGCCTATTTATTAAAATCTAATAATTTATATAATTCTTTACATCTATCCTTATCCATTGCTGGAGTTCCATCTAATCTATACTTTAATCCCATAGTTTCATACTTATTAACGCCTAATAAATGATATGGAAGTAATTCTACCTTCTCAACATTATCTAAAGTCTTAATGAACTTACCTAATTCTGTAATATATTCTTCACTGTCTGTCATACCCGGAACAACCACTTGTCTTATCCATAGTTTAGTTCCACACTTCTTACATGCTTCTAAGAATTTTAAGCTTTCATCTATTTTCACAGCTGTCATATCTTTATATCCTTCTTCAGTTAAATGCTTAACATCAAAAAGAACTAAGTCAGTATACTTTAATATTTCTTCATAATCTCCAAAACCAACTCCAGAAGTATCTAGTGTTGTATGTATACCTTGCTTCTTACATAGCTTTAAAGCTTCCTTTAAAAATTCTGGCTGTCTTAATGGATCCCCACCTGAGAAAGTTACCCCACCACCTGATCTTTCAAAATAACTTCTAAATCTTGCAATTTTATTAACTAACTCTTCTGGAGTTAATTCTAATGATTCTTCACACTTATTAGCCCATGTATCTGGGTTATGGCAATATTGACATCTTAAAGCACACCCTTGCATAAACACTACTACTCTTATACCTGGACCATCTACTAAGCCCATAGTTTCAATTGAATGTATCGTTCCTTTTATCATAATCCATCCTCCGTTTTAACATAATAACATTATTATACACCCATATAAAAATTTTGTTAATACCTACCTTTTATTATTTTTTAATAATAATTATTATTTACATAAATATATAAAATTCTTTTATCTAATTTAATTATAAAAATAGTATAAATCATTAATCATTTACCAAATATAACTTTATAACTAATCTTATATTATCATTATTATGTACCAAATAATTTTTTACACAATTTGTAATTTCAAATATTTTTATACTCATTTTAACTTTCTTAGTACAAGTAAACTTTTAATGTATTATTGTTAAACTCACTTTAAGTTAAACTCCCTTTAAAGCTTTATTTTATAAGCATATTTATAAACTTTAAAATTTTACAAATTTTATTGATTTTTTACTCATAAATATATATAATATCATTTGTTGTTTAGTAATTTTAAACCTTTTGTTTAGTAATAGTTACTACTAAACTACTTGAAAGGCGAGGTGAAATTGTGGAAATTGGTGATAAAATAAAACGAATGAGAATTGAAAAGGGACTAACACAAGAAGATCTTGCTAATAGATGTGAATTATCAAAGGGATTTATTTCTCAACTTGAAAATGATCTAACTTCTCCATCTATTGCCACTCTAATAGATATTCTTGAAATATTAGGGACAAACCTTAAAGAATTCTTTAATGATGATAAAGATGAAAAAATTACTTATACATATGAAGATATGTTTGAAACAGAAAATACTGATTTAAAATATACTCTTATGTGGCTTGTTCCAAATGCACAAAAAAATGAAATGGAACCTATTATGATAACTCTTGAACCTGGTGGAAAATATATAGAAGAAGAACCCCATGAAGGTGAAGAGTTTGGCTATGTTTTATCTGGTAGTATAGTACTACATCTTGGTGATAAATCTTACAAAGTAAAGAAAAATGAAAGTTTTTATTTTAAGCCAAAATCTAATCATTACATTAGTAATAATGGTAAAACAACTGCTAAAGTGATTTGGATTTCTACTCCACCATCATTTTAATATAAAAGAAAGAGGTGTTTTTTTTGAATCAAAATATTATTGAAATTCAAGGTGTTTCTAAAACATATGGAGATAACACCGTTTTAAATAATTTAAATTTAAATATAAAAGAAAATGAATTTTTAACTTTACTTGGTCCAAGTGGATGCGGTAAAACAACAACTCTTAAAATTATAGCTGGTTTTGAGACTGCCGATAATGGAAAAGTTCTTTTTGATGGAAAAGATATATCTATCTTACCACCATACAAAAGACAGTTAAATACAGTTTTCCAAAAGTATGCATTATTCCCTCATATGAATATATATGAAAATATCGCTTTTGGCTTAAAGATAAAAAAACTACCTAAAAATGAAATTGATAAAAAAGTTCACGAAATGTTAAAAATGGTCGCATTAGAAGGTTTTGAAAATCGTTCTGTTGACTCTTTAAGTGGTGGACAACAACAAAGAGTAGCAATAGCAAGAGCTCTTGTAAATGAACCTAAAGTCTTATTACTTGATGAACCACTGGGTGCTCTAGACTTAAAACTTAGAAAAGAAATGCAATTAGAACTTAAAAAAATTCAAAAAAGACTTGGTATTACATTTATTTTTGTTACTCATGACCAAGAAGAAGCTTTAAGCATGTCAGATACTATCGTTGTAATGAATAAAGGAGTTATTCAACAAATGGGTAGTCCTGAGGATATATATAACGAACCTGCTAATGCTTTTGTCGCTGACTTCATAGGTGAAAGTAATATATTAGATGGTACTATGTTAGAAGACTATAAAGTAGAATTTTCTAATAGAGTTTTTGAATGTGTAGATAACGGATTTGATAAAAATGAAAAAATAGATGTTGTTATAAGACCTGAAGACATAGAAATTACAACAGTAGAAAAAGGAATATTAGTAGGAAAAGTTAATTCTGTTACATTTAAGGGTGTTCATTATGAAATAGAAGTTGAAACTGAAAATACTAAGTGGATAATACATAATACAAAAAATGCTACAGTTGGTAGTACAGTAGGTTTAATTATTGATCCTGAAGCAATTCATATAATGAGAAAGGTAAATGATTAAAAATGAAAAAGAAAAATAGTCAAGGTATTCTTCCAGCATCACCTTATATCGTCTGGAGTTCACTTTTTATTGTTATTCCACTTTTAATAGTAGTTTTCTTCAGTTTTACTGTAAAGTCAGGTGATAATTATAAATTTTCACTTGAGAACTTTCAAAGATTAATGGATCCAATATATTTAAAAGTTTTTTGGAGAAGCTTAGTTTTAGCATTTAAAGCAACAATAGGTTGTTTAATATTAGGTTATCCAGTTGCTTATTTAGTTTCTAAAATGCGTGAAGGTAAAAGAAATATATTAATAATGTTATTTATTGTTCCAATGTGGATGAATTTCTTACTTAGAACTTACGCTTGGTTACCTATATTAGGTAAAAATGGCCTTATTAATACGTTCTTTTCTAACTTTGGAATTGGACCATTTAATATTCTTTATAATGATTTTGCAGTACTTTTAGGTATGATTTATAACTTCTTACCATTTATGATATTACCTATTTATACAGTACTTATAAAAATGGATAATGATTTGATAAATGCTGCTTCAGACTTAGGCGCTGATAGAAAACATATATTTATGAAAATCATTCTTCCTTTAAGTATGCCTGGTGTAATTTCTGGTATTACAATGGTATTTATGCCTGCTGTATCTACATTCGTAATTTCTAGAATACTAGGTGGTGGACAATACATGCTACTTGGTAACTTAATTGAAACACAATATACAACAATGAATGATTGGAACTTTGGTTCTGCCATTGCAATATTTATGATGTTAATAATTTTATTATCAATGGCCTTTATGAATAAGTTTGAAGGTGCTGATGATAAAGAAGGAGGAAGCTCCCTATGATGAAAAAACTTGAATCCTTTATAAAGAGATTTTATTTATTTATAATCTTTATATTTCTTTATACACCAATAGTTACTTTAATGGTATTTTCTTTTAATGATTCAAAATCAATGGGAAAATGGAGTGGATTTACTTTAAAATGGTATAGCCAGCTTTTTGAAAACCAAAGAATAATGGAAGCATTAAAGTACACACTAATAATAGCTGTAATTGCCTCTGTAGTTGCTACTATAATTGGTACATTTGCAGCAATTGGCATTCATAAAATGAAAGGGCTACCTAAAAAAGCCTTATTAAATATAAATAATTTACCAGTATTAAATCCTGATATTGTTACAGGTGTATCTTTAATGAGTTTATTCATATTTGTTATGCCATTTTTAAATATACAATTTGGATTTATGACTATGCTTATAGCTCACATTACTTTTAATATCCCATATGTTATATTATCAGTATTACCAAAGCTAAAGCAATTGCCTACAAACATAACAGAAGCAGCCTTAGACCTAGGAGCAACTCCTGGTTATGCAATGAGAAAAATAATATTACCTCAAATAAAACCTGGTATTATTTCTGGTCTATTAATGGCATTTACGATGTCTATTGATGACTTTGTAATAAGTTTCTTTACTACAGGACCTGGAGTAACTAATCTTTCAATAGAAATCTACTCTATGGCTAGAAAGGGAATAAACCCTTCAATAAATGCATTATCTACTTTAATGTTTTTAACAGTACTTATTTTATTATTAATTGTAAATAGAAAAGAATTTACTTCAAGGGGTGAATAAAATGAAAAGATTTAAAAAATTAACTGCATTAATTGCAACAGCTTTATTAACAACTTCCATTTTTGCTGGATGCTCTAATAATAGTGCTGGCGAAAATGGTACTATCAATGTTTTTAACTGGGGAGAATATATTGATGAATCTTTAATTAAAGACTTTGAAAATGAAACAGGAATTAAAGTAAATTACTCAACTTATGATACAAATGAAATTATGTATCAAAAAATTAAAACTAATCCTGGAACTTACGATATAGTAATTCCATCAGATTACATGATTGAAAAAATGATTAAAGAAGATTTACTTGAAAAAATAGATTTTAATAATATTCCTAACTATAAATATATAGGCGAAAAATTTAAGAATCTTCCGTATGATCCAACAAATGAATATTCAGTTCCATATACTTGGGGTACAGTAGGTATTATTTATGATAGCACAGTTGTTACTGAACCTGTAACTAGTTGGGATATATTATGGAATGAAAAATACAAAGATAATGTTTATATGTATAATTCATTAAGAGATTCTTTAGCAATTACATTAGTGAAGAATGGATATTCACTTAACTCAACTAACGCTGATGAAATAAATGTAGCTAAAGAAGATTTATTAAAACAATTAACTTTAACTAATCCTATATACGTTATTGATGAAGTAAGAGATAATATGATATCTGGAGAAAAAGCATTAGCTGTAGTTTACTCTGGAGATGCTTCTTACATAATGAGTCAAAATCCTGATATGAAATATGTTGTTCCAAATGAAGGTTCAAATAAGTGGTTTGATGCAATTGCAATACCAAAAGACGCTCCAAACAAAGCAGGCGCTGAAGCTTTCATAAACTTCTTATGCGATCCTGAAAATGCAAAGACAAATATTGAGTATATTGAATATTCAACTCCAAATACAGGTGCATTTGAATTATTAGATGATGAAGTTAAAAATAATCCTGCTGCATATCCTTCTGATGCCGTATTAGAAAGATGTGAAGTTTTTACGGATTTAGATCCTCAGACATTAAAATTATATGAATCTGCTTTTACAGAAATCCTTTCTCAATAGAAAAAATAATGCAGAAACCTTTAAAAGTTTCTGCATTATTTTTTTATTTTATTCTTTCTATATATCATTCTCCTTTAAAATTAGGAAACCATATCTTTATTTCTCTTTTTGAACTCTCTAAAGAATCAGAAGCATGTACACAATTTTCAGTTATTCCCTTTGCGTATTTCTTTCTTATAGTACCTGGCTTTTGTTCTTCAGGTTTTGTTGCTCCATTTATTTCTCTCACCTTAGCAATACAATTTTCCCCCTCAAGTATCAATGCACATATAGGGCTTCTTGTAATGAAGTCTATTAATTCTTGATAAAATACTTTACCTTTATGCTCTTTATAATGAGTTTCTGCAGTTTCTCTACTTACTTTTTCCATCTTTAATGCAATAACCTTTAAATTTGCTTCTTCATATAAGCTTATTATATTTCCAATTATATTTTGCTCTACAGCATCAGGTTTAATTAAAACCAAAGTTTTTTCCATGTAACCCCTCTTTAAGCTAAATTATCTATATAAGTATATGATACTTTTTTTAATCTTAGAAATACTATTTATATGCTATAATTTTTATATAGTTATATTTTAAGGAGGAGCTTATGAATAGATATTACATAGTTGTAGAAGGCAGAGTTCAAGGCGTAGGCTTTAGATTTTTTTGTTCTATGACTGCTAAACCATTAGATTTAACTGGTTGGGTTAGAAATATGGATAATGGTATGGTAGAACTTGAAGTTCAAGGATCTGATGAATCAATTGAAAAATTTATAAGAACTATAAAAAAAGGCAATCGTTTCATTAGAGTTGATGAACTTTATCAAAAGAAAATCCCTATTATCCAAAATGAACGTACTTTTACAGAACGCTACTAAAATTATTTTAAACAATTGTGGTGCCAAAAAATTTATGATATCATTCTGAAAATAATTAAACAATTTGTTTGTCATAATCCATCAGGTGATATTTCTCAATAATTGCTATTAATTTATCGGCATATATTGGCACTCCACTTTCATCTTTTGCTGTACTATATCCTGCATCTTCTAAAGCTTGTGCTTGCTCTATATAAGTCTTCCCTTCAAATAATCCATTATCTCTATATCTATCACTATCAAATAAAAACCTTCCATGATCCTCTATTGATTCCTCAATAGAATCATATTTTCTAAAGTTTGATATATAACTATCATTATAGTTTTCTTTAGAATTTATAGCAGCTACTGCACCATCCCATCTTGAATCTGCTTTTATTCCAAATAAATTATTGTGACTTACTGCCAATTCTGATTTTCCCCATCCAGACTCTAATATAGCTTGCCCTATTGTTATTGATGGTAAAATTTTATACTCTTTATAATTTTCTATTGCTCCATCTAATATTAAATTTATAAAGCTATTTTCTTCCTCATTTAAATAAGAATTTACATATACTTGTTTTTCAGTATTATCCTCTATATTGCTTTCATTACTTTTATTACTTTCATTATTTTCACTTAATCGTAAGTCCTCATTATTGTATCCAGCATCTATATTATTTGTAAATACTAATCTTTTCAAAAGATTACCACTACTTATTATCAATACAATAACTAAACTTAATATAATTACTGTATTTATTATATTTCCCCTCTTATCTATTGCTTTATAATTATCTACTCCATTGTAAATTAAATTTCCTTTCAATAGTCCCCTCCCAATAAAAATTTATTTAAATAACTTTTCATAATTAAATATATATTTTTCAAGAATATAATATTCTCATCATTATAAAAAAATGGAGCCGACTCTAAATAGCTAGTACTTTGTGAAAAATAAATTATATTAACAAATATTATAAAAGCACACCATAAGAACATTTAATCTTACTGTGTGCTTTTTATTTGGAAAGCTTCAAGACTAATTGGTAAATTATAATTTTGAGGCATACTTATTTTTAATTTATTTGTAATTTACTACTTTTTTCATCTTTGCTTTCATTTTTAATTTTCTTAAAATACTCATTAGTTTCATTTATAACAACATGTCTCAATGCTATTAATCCAACTAAATTGGGTAATGCCATTAACCCATTAACAATATCAGCTATTATAAAAACTAAATCAAGTGATAAAAATGGCCCTATACCAACAAAAGCTATAAATACAATTTTATATAATTTTATTCCTTTTACTCCAGTTAAATATTCAATACATCTCTCTCCATAATAATTCCACCCTATTATAGTTGTGAATGCAAAAAATATTAATCCTATATTAACCACATACTTTCCTAATACAGCAAATGGCAATCCACTTTGGAATGCTAAGGTAGTTATTTCTGCACCTTCTAACCCACTATTAAAACTTCCTGTTAATATAATTGCAAGTCCTGTCATTGTACATATTATTATTGTATCTATAAATGTACCTGTCATAGAAATCAACCCTTGCTTAACTGGAGATTTTGTCTTAGCTGCTGCTGATGCAATAGGTGCACTTCCAAGCCCTGCTTCATTTGAAAAAACACCTCTGCCAACACCTCTTTGAATTGCTATTGCAACTGTTATTCCTGCTGTTCCTCCAAGAGCTGACTTAGGATTAAATGCACTAGTTATAATTAAATTAATAGCATTTGGAATAGCTTTATAGTTAAATATTAAAACCATTAGTGCTCCTAATATATATAATATTGCCATGCTAGGAACTATTTTTTCTGCAACTGATGAAATTCTTTTTATTCCTCCTAAAGTAACTAACGTAACTAACGCTGTAACAATTATTGCAGTAACTACTACTGGAATATTAAAACTTATCTTAGCTGCTGATGAAATAGATTTTACTTGTCCAAATGTTCCTATCCCAAGTAACGCAACAGCAACCCCAAATATAGCAAACATCTTTGCTAAAAATTTATTTCCTACACCCTTTTCTATATAATACATCGGTCCACCTGACATTTGACCATTTTCATCTACTTCTCTATATTTTATAGCTAGTACACCCTCAGCATACTTAGTTGCCATTCCAAAAAAAGCAGCTATCCACATCCAAAATAAGGCCCCTGGCCCACCTGTAGATATAGCAGTTGCAACCCCTACTATATTTCCTGTTCCTATAGTTGCTGATAATGCGGTGCAAAGTGCAGCAAAACTTGATACATCACCTTCTGCTGCTTCATCATCTGCTTCATCATCTTTAGAAAATAAATATTTTAATGCAAGTGGCAATTTAGTAATTTGAAGTAACCCAAGTTTAAAAGTAAAATAAATACCTGTTCCTACTAGTAATATTAGTAAAGGTGCTCCCCATACTATTCCATTAATACTGTTTAATACATTTTCAATTTCTTTAAAAAATTCCATAAAAAAATCCCCCTTAAAAATAAATTTCTAGGAGGAGATTAAAGTTAGTTATAAAAGTAAGGATTATAACTAGTATTTTTAATATAAAAGTTCTTATAGATCTTGTATATTGCTTTATTTAAATAAATAATTAATAACAACTACAAATGCTAATATTTATTATAAATACTTATCATCGTTATAGTTAATAATTATTTATTTAAATTACTAATTTATAATATTCACTTATTACTATACTTTATCCCCTGTCCTTTTACCTGAGAGTTTCAATTTAATTATAAAAATTAAACCTTGCTCCTTCGGTGCTCTCATCTGAGTCTCTCCAGAGGCTCGTCCAGTAACGGTCCTAATACCTGAAAGATTTACTTCTTCGGTGGATTCTAAATCGCTCTCCCATTACCTTCATCCGAACATATTAAATTATATTGGTATTATAATATAGCTTTTCAAAAAAAATCAAGCATTTTTATCTTTTTAATTTCTTAATTTATTTAATGCATTCATATATGCCATTAAACTTGCCTCTATTACATCTGTACTTATTCCCATACCTAATACTTTTTTACCATCTAAGGATAACTTAACTTTAACTTCACCAAGCGCATCTGAACCTGATGTTATAGCTTGTATAGAATAATCCTCTAATACTGGACTAATATCAATTGACCTTTCTATGGCCTTATAAAGGGCACTTACTGGTCCATCACCACAAGCTGCTTCTACTTTTTCAATGTCGTTGTAAAGTATTTTTACTGTAGCTGTTGCTGATATGTTTTTAGCTGTAGAAACATTAAATACTTCAACCTTATAATAATCTTCAATTGAAACTACTCCTTGGTTTATTATTGCTTCTATATCCTTATCAGAAATTTCCTTCTTTCTATCAGCTAAATCCTTAAACTTTTTAAAACCTTCATTTAATTGTTCCTTAGTTAAATTATATCCTAGCTCTATTATCCTATCTTCAAACGCATGTCTACCTGAGTGTTTTCCTAAGACCATATTATTAGTTTTAAATCCTACCGATTCCGGCGTCATTATCTCATAAGTTTCTCTATTTTTTAGCACTCCATCTTGGTGTATTCCTGATTCATGTGCAAAAGCATTTGCTCCTACTATTGCCTTATTAGGTTGTACTGATATCCCTGATAAATGTGCAACAATACTTGAAACTCTATAAATTCTTTCTGTAGATATCCCTGTATCACACTTATATATATCCTTTCTTGTTCTAAGAGCCATTACAATCTCCTCAAGAGCTGCATTGCCTGCTCTTTCTCCTAATCCATTAACTGCACACTCTACTTGTTCTGCCCCATTTTCAATAGCAGCTAATGAATTTGCAACTGCTAATCCTAAATCATTATGACAATGTACACTTATTTTTGCCTTACTTATATTAGGTACATTTTCTTTTATGTCTTTTATTAATTTTCCAAACTCATTTGGAGTTGAATACCCTACTGTATCAGGAATATTAACTACAGTTGCACCAGCATCAATAACATTTTCTAAAACTTTATATAGAAATTCTCTTCTTGTTCTTGACCCATCTTCTGGTGAAAACTCTACATCATCAACTAGTGTTTTAGCATATGATACCATTTCTGTTGCCCTTTTTAGCACTTCTTCTTCACTCATTTTTAATTTATATTTCATATGAACATCAGATGTAGCTAAAAATGTGTGTATTCTTTTTTTAGGAGCATATTTAATTGCTTCATATGCCCTATCTATATCTGATTTGTTAGCTCTAGCTAAAGCATTTACCGTTGAATTTTTAATATTTTTTGCAATTAACTTAACACCTTCAAAATCACCATTGGATGATATTGGGAAGCCAGCTTCTATTACATCTACCCCCATTGCTTCTAATTGTTTTGCTATTTCTAATTTTTCTTGTGGATTTAATGCTACTCCCGGAGTTTGTTCCCCATCTCTTAATGTTGTGTCGAAAATATAAATCTTTTTCATAATTAAAAGCCCCCTGTTATTAATTAGTAGTTTTTAGTTAGTAATTAAATTTAAACTCTACTGATAAATTTTTTATTAATAAAAAAATCGCGCAAACTCTCCAGTATTGGAGCGTGTTTGCGCGGTACCATCCAAAATTATACTTAATTAAAATAACGGTTTTTACCCGATAAAAGTTACTATAATTTTCACCTTTATTGCTCATGAGCGAGTTCAAAAATACTAATTTATAGACTTTCAGCAACCGTCTACTCTCTGAAAAATTAATTACTTTCTACTACTCTCAATCCTTGCCTTTTTATTCTTTTTAATAATATTACTATATAAGAATATTTTTGTCAACAGACGTGAGTTTTATTATTTTTCTATTTATCTACTCTATTTCTTACTTCTCCTCTATAAAATGCTTTTATATTTTCCACTACTTCCTTAAATAATCTATCCCTAGACTCAACACTAGCCCATGCTATATGAGGAGATAATATTAATCTATCCTTATTTTTGATATTTAACAGTTCATTATCCTCCTTAATTGGCTCTATTTCGAAAACATCTAAAGCTGCCCCTCTTATTTCTTCTTCATCAATAGCTTTAGCTAAATCTTTTTCTACCACTATAGGTCCTCTACCCATATTTATCAGTATTGCTGATTTTTTCATTTTGCATAATGCTTCATAATTGATTAATCCTAATGTATTATTATTCAATGGCGCATGTATTGAAATTACATCACTTTGTTTTAACAGCTCATCTAATGAAACTCGTTCAAATTCTTCACTGGAATTTTTTCCAGATGTAGAATAATATATAACCTTAGCTCCAAAGGCTTCTGCAATTTTGGCAACTCTTCTTCCTATATTTCCAAGTCCAATTATCCCCCATATCTTTCCTTCGATTTCATAGTATGGTTTATCAAGACAAGTAAATAATCCTGATGCTGAATACTGTCCTGATTTAACAAAATTATCATAAAATAATACTTCGTCAAATAAAGCTAATGCAGTAGCAAGAGTATGTTGTACCACTGCAGTAGTTGAATATCCTGCAACATTTGCAACAGCTATTCCTCTTTCTTTAGCATAGTCTATATCTATATTATTAAATCCTGTAGCTACTTCTGCAATAAACTCTAAATTTTTAGCCTCTATAAGATTTTCTCTATTTAAAACCACTTTATTAGTTAAAACTATATTTGCATCTTTTATTCTATCACTTACTTCATTTTCTAATGTTGTATCATAATAAAAAACTTCACCTATTTCTTTTAATTTTTCTAATTCAACATCGCCTAATGCTTTTCCATCAAGTATTACTATTTTTTTCATTATTCTATCCTCCCTTATTATATACCTATTATATTATAAATTAATAAAAAAAGAGAATTATCTCAAAAATATCATTGAAACAATTCTCATTTACTTAATTCTTGGTGCAGATAGTGGGACTTGAACCCACACGAAGATATTCCTCAATAGACCCTCAATCTATCCCGTCTGCCTATTCCAGCATATCTGCAAAAATTTTAATCTATATATTAATTGTAATTTATTAACATTTCAAATTCAAGTCTTACTTCTATTTCTTCAGTGACTTTAATATCTTTGCTATATTATCTATATCCTCACTACTCAAATCTTCAAAATTATCTAGCATTTCCTTTACTTCGTTTATAATCTTTTCTTTATATGTAGTTGTTTTTTTCTTTTTTTCACCAAGTAGATATAAAGTTAAAGTTGTTGTTATAACACCTATAACCCCTATTCCTATAACCATTAATAAAATACCAATACTTCTTCCTAAATTAGTTTTTAATAGAACATCTCCATACCCTACAGTTGTAAATGTAACAAAACTCCACCATAGTGCATCTCCAATCGAAATTCCTTCAACAAGTGATATAGCTACTGCTCCAATAACTATAAAAATTGTTGATACTACTAATAAAAAATTTAATCTACTTTTGTGTATTTCATCTTTAACTTTTATTTTAAATTTAATAATACAAATTATTAACATAATACATTTTAATATTTTTACTATTATTGGTCCTCTGATAATACTAGGTAACATAGTAATATTAACTACTCTTATATATAACCTTAATGAAAATATCGATAATAAATCTATAATGTTTTTCTTTAAGAATTTTAGTTTCTCTTTGCTAATGGCAAGTCTTACAAAATAATCTCCAATAAAAATAAGCCTTACTATATTATCAATATAATAAAAGGCCCATCTAACTTCCCCTGGAATATCAATAAATATTTCTATTATTAACATTAATGAAAGCATTAGTGCTAATAATCCAATAAAAAAATCATATACACTCTTTCTATTCATATATTTTTAACCCTCTTACACTTCTAATTACTATATTTATATTTATGTAACCAAAAAATAAATTATGTAAGTTAAAATTTATTTTAATAAAATTAAAGAATAGTAATCTTTAGTAATTACTATTCTTTAAAATTTCAAAGTGTTTATAGTTAATTTTTTATTGTGGTAAAAAACTTATTAACATCTTCCATACATTTTTGTATATTTGTATATTTTATTAGCTAATTCATCTGTATAGCTACCACCTCTAACTCTCCATGTCCAATTATGACCAAGTGTTGATGGCGTATTAATTCTACTTTCTCCCCCAAGATTTAAAAAATCTTGCATTAAAGCCATAGATAAATTAGCTACACTACTCCATGCACCTCTAATAAATCCCCAATTATACCCTTCTTCTTCAGAAAGTGCTAGATATTCTTTAGAGTATTCAACATCTTCTTTATTTCCTGTTAATTCAAACCATCCTCTAAAAGTATCATTATCATGAGTACCTGTATACACTATACAATTTCTTATATACGTATGAGGTAAATAATTGCTTTCTTCTCTTGCATCAAAAGCAAATTGTAATACTTTCATACCTGGAAATTTGGTTTGTCTTAAGAATTCTATAACTTCATTTGTCAAAAATCCTAAATCTTCAGCAATTATATTAACTTCTCCTAATTCCTTCTTTATAGCATCAAATAGTTTAATACCTGGACCTTTGATCCATTGTCCATTTACTGCAGTTTTGTCACCATAAGGTATTTCCCAGAAACTTTCAAGACCTCTAAAATGATCAATTCTAACTACATCATAAAGTTTTAAACTTTCTTCAACTCTTTTTACCCACCATTTGTATCTATTTTTCTCCATATAGTTCCAATCATAAATTGGATTTCCCCACAATTGCCCAGTATCAGAAAATGCATCTGGTGGACATCCAGCTACAACTATAGGTTTTAATGTTTCAGTATAAATTAAATATGCCTCAGGATTGCTCCAAACATCTGCACTATCCTCTGCTACATAAATTGGAATATCACCAATTATCTTTATTCCCTTTGAATTAGCATATTTTTTAAGTTCATTCCATTGCTTAAAAAATAAAAATTGTACAAATGACCAAAATTCAATCTCATCTACTAATTTATTTTTATATTTATTCATAGCAGAACTTTCTCTTTTCTTTATATCGTCATCCCATTCCTGCCAACTCTTAAGATTAAACTCTTCCTTAATAGCCATATAAAGAGCATAGTCATCTAACCAAAATTTATTATCCTCTTTAAAATTATTCATGCTTTCTTTTAAAGCAATATCATTCATATTTTTAAAATTATTATATGCCCTTCGTAAAACCTTATATTTCACTTTAAATAATAATCCATAATCAATATACTCTTCATTTTCCCCATACTCTTCATTTAAATATTCTTCTTCCTTTAACAAACCTTCTTTTTTAAGTATATCAAAATCAATAAAATATGGATTTCCAGCAAAAGCTGAAAATGATTGATAAGGTGAATCTCCATATCCAGTTTGTCCTAAAGGTAGAATCTGCCAGTATTTTAAACCCGCTTTAAACAAAAATTTTACATAATCATATGCTTCCCTTCCAAAAGTCCCAATACCAAATTTTCCTGGCAAAGATGCAATATGCATGATAACTCCTGCACTTCTATCCATATTTCCCCACTCCCTTTTATTTCAACCATAATTTACTTATATAAATCTGCACATGATTCTCGTTCTATTAATTCTGTATCTAATAAAATGTGCTTGTTTTCCCCTGTTCCTTTAAGTAAATCAAATAAAATTTCTACGCTCTTTATTGCCATTTCTTCCTTAGGCTGTTTTATAGTAGTTATACCAGGATTATAAAAACAACTTACATCCATACCATCAAAACCTATTATAGATATATCTCTTCCAACTACTAAACCACTATCTATTACTGCCTTTGCTACTCCAATTGCCATAAAGTCTGAAATTGCAAATATAGCCGTAATATCCTTACGTTCTTTCAAGAAATTTATTGTTACTTCATACGCTTTATTTGTATCATAATCTCCTACAAGTAAATTATTATCATTTAATTCAATTCCATTATCTTTTAATGCCTTTATATATCCCTTGTATCTCCACCAACTTACGCAAAAATCATTTTCTTCCCCTATCATGAATGCAATATTCTTATGACCCTTTTTTATTAAATATTCAGTAGCATCATATGACGATTGCAAATTATTTATCCCTACAGTTGAATACCTATTTCTACCTAGTGGTGAAATAGTATTAACAGATGTTAATACTACTGGCACATCAAGATTTTTGAAGCTTTCTTCATCTAAATCAGTGAAATTTCCACCTAAACATATAATTCCTTGTAATCTTTTTTCTTTAACAAAAGATATAATATTTTCAACTTCATGTTCTAATACATAATCATTTTGTTGTAATATCATTGTATACTTGGATTCATTAATTTTGCTTCCAATAACATTTATAAGCTCCGAGAAAAATGGATTAAAAACCCCTTTCACAAGTACTCCTATATTTTTAGTATTATTTTGTTTAAGAATTCTTGCACTATTATTAGGTACATAATTACTTTCTCTTATTATACTTAAAACTCTTTCTCTAGTACTTTCCTTAACATCTGGATGGTTATTTAGCACTCTAGATACAGTACTAACCCCTACTCCTGACATTTTTGCAATATCTCTTATATTCATAAAACATTTCCTCTCTTACTGCAGTTTTTAGGTATTGTCTCCTTTAATAAATGTAAATAAAATATTTTTAAGCATATTAAGATTGTTATACGGTATCGATTCCAATTATATTTTACTCTTATTTGGAATTTTTTTCAACATTATTTAATATCAATATATTTTTATACATTAAAGTATATTTAATTTAATTCTATATAAAAATTTACTACCAAAGCCTAAGTACTAAAAAGGCTTTGGTAGCTTCATGTTAGTTTTACATTAACTTTGTTATAAAACTTAAGTGTGTTGGTATCGTTTCCATTATTATTATACCTTATTCTGAAAACATTTTCAAGTAAAAATTATTCTTTTCTGTCCATATAAAGAAAAGAATTTTTACTAATATAGCATTATTAAAATCTCTTATATCATATGATATATATCGTTGTATTTTATCTAATCTATATATTAATGTATTTCTGTGAATATATAGTTCTTTTGCTGCATCACTTAAATTTAATCCACATTTAAAAAATACATCTATAGTTTTTATCATTTCATTATCTAATTTTGATATTCCCTCATTGAATGCGTTATATATATGATTCTTTTTATCCTCTGACACCGAATCAATAATACTTTCCAAAATTAATTTTTTTTCATCAAATATATTTTCATTAACTTTATACTTAATAGCTAACTTTAATTTATTTTCAGATGTTTCATATGCCCTTTTTAAAGATAAATAATTTTCTACATTACAGTAACTTATATAGCATTTTCCCGAAACACTATTAACAATAGTTTCTCTTATACTTATTGCATGATCCAATACATCTTCAAAATCACCAATAAGCAGTATATTTTTATTATATAATACAACTTCTATATTACTTTCAGCATAACTTTCTTCTATACAAAAAAGAATTTCTTCATTGTATTTTTCTATATATATATTAATTAAATTGAATTCTTTATTTATTTCTGGAAAAATTGCTGTAACTAATTCTTTTTCTACTTCTTGTCCTTTTAATATTAGTGAAATAATGCTGCTTTTTTTAATAAATACTTCATTTAATTTTTCTTTTATACAAAATTCTAATAAGTTTAATGTAATGCTAAAAGCTGCATTTACTCTTATGCAGCATTTAGTATCTTTATAGTTAAAATTTTTTTCCGAGAATTCTTGTATATTATTAAATTCCTTTGAAGTATATTCCCCTACTCCATCTATTATTAATTGGAAAGGTATATTAGAACTCATATATATTTCGTCTACTAATTGCTCAATGTATTTCACAATATCCCCTCCTAATAAAATTTTATTTAATTATACAATTCTCATTTCTGTTTCTTTATCAAATACATGTAATCTTTCAGCTCTTAAATAAAGATCAGCAACTTCTCCTATTTGTAAGCTAGTTGTACCTTCAACTCTTATATTCATTGAGCTTTGTCCACATTTAGTGTAAATATAGCTTTCTGCTCCCATAAGCTCAATAACTTCAACATTACCTTTTACTATACTATTTGGATTAGCTGCTATAAGTTCTTTATCATCACTTAAATGTTCTGGTCTAATACCTAATGTAACAGTTTTTCCAACGTATCCTGCACTTACTAGTTTTTCTGCATTTTCCTTTGGTAATACAATTCTATTATTTTCAAATATTGCTACAATATCATTTCCTTCTTTTTCGATTTTACCATTTAAGAAGTTCATTTGTGGACTTCCAATAAATCCTGCTACGAAAAGATTTGCTGGGTAATTATAGATATTTTGTGGTGTATCAACTTGTTGAATAATTCCATTTTTCATAACAACTATTCTTGTACCCATTGTCATAGCTTCTACTTGGTCATGTGTTACATATATAAATGTTGTTTGTAACTTTCTATATAATTTTATTATCTCAGTTCTCATTTGAACCCTTAACTTAGCATCTAAGTTTGATAAAGGCTCGTCCATTAAGAATACTTTTGGATGTCTAACAATAGCTCTTCCTAACGCAACTCTTTGTCTTTGACCTCCTGATAAAGCTTTTGGTTTTCTCTTTAATAAATGTTCTATATCTAGAATCTTAGCTGCTTCTGTAACCTTTTGTTCAATTTCAGCTTTTGGAACCTTTCTTAATTTTAAAGCAAACGCCATATTATCAAAAACAGTCATATGTGGATATAATGCATAGTTTTGGAATACCATCGCTATATCTCTTTCCTTTGGTTCTACATTGTTAACCAGCTTGTCCCCTATATATAATTCTCCTTTAGATATATCTTCAAGGCCTGCAATCATTCTTAATGTAGTTGATTTACCACATCCTGATGGTCCAACGAATACAATAAATTCCTTATCTTCAATTTCTAAATTAAAATCTTTAACTGCCGTTACATCTCCTGGATATATTTTATAAATATGTTGTAATGATAACTTTGCCATTTTTCTTCCCCCCATAAATTAACTTTTCTTCATATAATTATTGTACATGCTGAAACTGTTTTCAGCTATATGTAATAATCACAAATATGTAACTTAGTTTTTGTAATATTATCTAAATTATACATCATTATTTATTTATAATCTACTTTTTATTTATTTCATATAACTACTTATAATTACATCACCAATAAATGCCATTGTAAAATTGAATATTAAATATTTATCTATTTATATGAATTCAAATACCGTTTAAAATTATAAAAAGTATGATATAACCTTAAGAAATAATAGAATCATACTTAATTTCTCTAGTGTTATATCATACCTTTTTAAAATTAATTTTAGCTCATAATTTAGCTATTTAATGATCTTCATTTTCCATTTGTTTTTTTAATTCTTTAGCAAATTCTTTTTGCTCTTTTCTATCTTCTTTTTCTAAATCTCTTATTCCTTTATCTAAATTTTTTGCAAATTCTTTTGCTTCTTTTTCCTCTTCTTTATAATCCTTTTTTTCTTGTTTTAAGTGATGTTTTTCTTCTTTTCTCTCTGTCTTTACTTCTTCTTTCATTTGATGTTTTATTTCATGAGCAAATTTTTTTTCTTCGTGTCTTTCATGTCTTTCTTCTTTTTTTTCTTCATGATGGATTTTCATTTCATTGATTGTTTCTTTAATACTCATAATAAAATGTCTCCTTCTATAAAAAGTTTTATTTTACTGCATTTAAGGCACTTTCATAATCTGGTTCATTAATTACATCCTTACAATATTCAACATAAGTAATTTTATTATTTTCATCAACTACAAAAATTGCTCTTGCTAAAAAACCGAACTCCTCTATTAATGTTCCATATTTTTTACCAAAGCTTTTTTGCTTATAATCTGAAACAGTTATAACTTTATCTATTCCAGCATTACCACACCATCTAACTTGTGCAAATGGTAAATCCATTGATACTACATATACAGTTACATCACTTAGTTTAGAAGCTTCTTCATTAAATTTTCTTACTTCCATATCACAAACTGAAGTATCTATAGACGGTACTACAACAAAAATTCTTTTTCCTGAAGTATCTTTTAAAGTTACATTTTTTAAAGTGTTATCAACTACTAAAAAATCTGGTGCATCATCTCCAACCCTTAGTACAGGACCTACTAAAGTAATAGGATCACCATTAAAAGTTATTTTCATTTTAAAGCACCTCCTCTTATAATTACTTATTTCATTTATTATCTTCCCCTAAAGCTATAATTTTATATGCTGTAAATTTATCAATTAAAGTTGCTTATTATAAATTAAAGTCAATGATTTGTATATTTTACAATTATCATTGACCTAAATTATGATTATTCATTTAACTATGTTAAAATATTAATTTTAAATCTTATTAATCTCTACAAAGGTTTCATTATAAGTTACTTGTCCACCAATATCTGATATTCCGCTATAAGTAATATAGTTAGGATTACCATGCTCTTTCCACCATCCAACATACATCATAACTATATTATCCCCTATAGAATCATCAATAGTAATTTTAACTTTTATGCATCCATTATTTGATTTTATCTTCACAGTTTCATCGTTAACTACTTCTAATTTATCTGCTGTTTTACTATTAATAAATGCTTTTGATATTCCCTCTTCATCCATAAAATGCTGACTAGATAAACTATCTCTTCCATGATTAGTTAAAAGCCTAATTCTTCTACTATTTTCTTCATTACTACTAAGTTTTTCTTCCAAATTTAATAACTCAAACCTACCACTCTTTGTCAAAAATTTTTTCTCTTCCCAAGCTATATTTTTATGAAGCGTAATATAATTCTCCTTAATAAACTGTAAACTTATATTAGGATAATATTCTTTTAATGGCTCAATTACTTGAATTAAATATTCTTTTTTCGAAACCTGAGGGTAATTTTTAATTTCTAATTTTTTAGCTAATTCTCCAAAGAAATAATATTCATCCATAAGTTCTTCTTTAGGTTCTACTAATTTTTCATTATAAACTAAATAAGGATTCATCATAGAACTAAATAATAAATCTTCACTTTCTAATGTGCTAGTTGTAGGAATAAATAAATCACATTCTTTAGCTGTATCTGTCATAAACATATCAAAACATACTTTGAATTCAACTTTAGCTAACGCTGCCTTTAAAGAATTCAAATCTGCCAATTGATTTAAAAGGTTACTCTTAGTTATTACAGCCATTTTTATTGGTATATTTAACTCTTGTATATCTTCTTGATATTTATTTATAACTAATTTATCATTTATAAATATTTTATTTTTATATAATGTTTTTCCTTCAATTGCTTCATTTATAAATGAACTCATTTCATTTGTATAAAAATATCTATTATTTGCGTATTTAAAACTATTATATGGATCTGTATTTAAAACTTTAGGATATACCTTATTCGCATAATTTACTCCACCACCGCTAAAGCCTATTTGCCCTGTTATTGCACCTAATGCATCTATTGCTCTAACTGTACTTCCGCCGTTACTATATTTTTGCATTCCAAACCCTAATAAAATAGTTGAGTATTTATTGCTATATAGTTGTGCTAGCTCTTTAATTTCTTCAATACTTATTCCACATATATAACTTAACTCTTGTATATCTAAAGAAAGTATATTTTTTTTATAATTTTCAAAGCCATTAACATATAAATTTATATAATTTTCATCAATTAAATTTTCTTCTATTAATACTTTTCCCATTGCTAAAGCTAATGCTAAATCTCCATTAGCTTTTATTCTTACATATTTATCTGATAGTTTAGCTGTAGCAGTTTCTATTGGATCTATAACTATTATTTTACTTCCATTATTTTTTGCTTTTTTTATCATTTGCATTGTATGTATTGTTGTATTTGCTGGATTTTTACCCCACACAAAAATATTTTTGCTATTCATCATATCTTCTAAAGAATGACTTTTAGAATCTCCAAAATCTAATTTTTGTGCTTCAATCCCTGCACTCCAACAAGGACCACCTTTAGATAAGCTAACTCCACCAAAGAAATTGAAAAATATTTCCCCTATGCTTTTAAGCAAAGATCCATTTCCATATTGTTCATAATACATTATAGAATTAGATGTAAAATTCTCCTTATAAAATTTCATTTTTTCAGACATTATTTCTATAGCCTCTTCAAATGAAATTTCTTTCCACCCTTCATTTGACTTTAGTAAAGGTGTTAAAATTCTTTTTTTATGTTTTAGCCTATCTAAATGAGCTAAACCTTTTTTACATATAAACCCCTTCGTATATGGATGATCTTTATCACCCTCAATTTTTATTATATTATTATTCTCTACATATACATTAAATTTACAACAATCTGCACAATCTAAAGTACATCCATGACTTAATTTTTTCAAAATTAGTTCCCCCCTTATTACATTAACTGCTAATAAACTTTGTCTCTATAATATAAAATTATACTTATAAATATTTCTCTTTCTCTATTATTAATCCTAGTTGAATAAAGCATTCTTTAAAATAAATTTATATAGATATTTTCCTATATTTTCTTCTATTTATCTACTTTATTATATTTTATTTAAAATGTATACTATAAAAGTATACTACTTTTGGAGGTGATAAAAATGAAAAATTTCGACGTTATTACTCATGCTGAAGAACGTCATGTAAAATTAGTGCTAAAAGGTCTTTTAGTTGGAATAGTAACTGCATTTATAGTTGTTTTATACCGATTTGCTTTATCTTATGCTGAAGATCTTGCATTCTTTATATATGATTTCATTAAGGTAAAAAAATATCTTATACCAATATGGTTTTTAGTACTAATTTGTTTAGCTTTCATTGTTGGAAAACTTATTGATAAAGAACCTTTTATTGGCGGTAGTGGTATACCTCAAGTTAAAGGTGTCATGGGAGGCTACTTAAAAAATAGACCTATTTCTATAATTATTAATAAATTTATTGGCGGAACCATATCTATTATAAGTGGTTTATCACTAGGTAGAGAAGGTCCTTCAGTTCAACTTGGAGCTTGCACTGGTGATATAATAAGCAAAAAATTTAAAAGTACTAGATTGGAACGTCGTCTTCTTATGAGTAGTGGTGCCACTGCTGGTCTTGCTGCTGCTTTTAATGCTCCCCTATCTGGAGTATTATTTTCACTTGAAGAAGTTTATAAATATTTTTCTCCGCTAGTATTACTTGCAACAATTACTTCTGCTGTTGCTGCTGATTTTATATCAAAACAATTTTTTGGATTAGACCCAGTATTTAATTTTGCTAATACTAACCCTATGCCTTTAGGTAATTATTGGCTACTACTAATACTTGGTTTATTCTTAGGTGTTTTTGGTTCTTTTTATAATTGGTTTACTTTAAAAGTACAAAACTTTTATGCTAAGCTAAAATGTTCAACTTCTATTAAACTAATGATACCTTTTTTACTTGCAGGAATTTTAGGACTTCTTTTTCCTGTAGTTCTATGTGGTGGGCATGCAATTATTGAAGAACTTAATCTTAACTCTGCATTAAGTTTACTTTTATTAATGCTAGTAGCTAAATTTTTATTTTCTATGATAAGCTTTGGTTCTGGTGCCCCTGGTGGAATATTCTTTCCTCTTCTTATAATTGGCGGTACATTTGGAGCTGTATTTGGATACATAGCTATTAATTATATTGGAATAAGTCCTGAATTCTTTAATAATTTTATAATACTTTCTATGGCTGGATATTTTACTGCAATAGTTAGAGCTCCCATTACTGGAATAATTCTAATTACTGAAATGACAGGATCATTTTCTCATTTATTATCTTTAACTATTGTATCAATAATTGCTTATATAGTAGCTGATTTATTAAAAAGCACACCTATATATGATTCTTTACTTGATAATCTTTTAGCTAAAAATGATATCAATGAATATCACAGTACTAGCAAGAAAAAAATTATTATTACAAATGTAGTACACTTTGGATCTCAAATTGAAAAAATGACATTAAGTTCTATCGAGTTTCCTGAAAATACACTTGTTGTATCAATAAATCGTGGTGAACATTCAATTGTTCCAAAAGGTAATACTGTTATCAAGGCCGGTGATACAATTCTTACAATGACAGATTTAAAAGATGAATGGCGTGTTAGAGAACTTATGGATTCCTTAACAACCCTAGAATAGCAAAGTTATTACTTTAAAACTATTTTTGAAAAAAAGTATGATATAACCTAACGAAATTATAAAAATTTCTAAAGGGGTATATCATACTTTTTATTTAACTTTAAGTTATATTTATTTACTACAGTCATTAGATAGAGTGGATTTTAAATCCCTCCAAAGCTTTATTGAAAGAATTCCACTTATTAATAATGTAGCTATTATAAAGATAGTATTAAAAATAGATCCCTCAAAGCTTTCACCTAGATAACTATATAAAAATAGTGCTGGAATATTTGCTCCTATAAATATCATTACAAATCTTATAAAGCTCATTCCCATATAAGAAGATAAAAATACTATTACATCTGTTGGTGCTATAGGACATAATACCCCTATAGCTAATATCTTATAATTATATCTATCTATGAGTTTTACTAAATCTGGATATTTATTTGAAACTTTCTCTTTAAGTCTTTTAAATAAATTTCCCTTTGCAAGTAAAAATATTAATGTATCACTTAATACTATTCCTATTAATGATAATAAAAATGCTTTACTTGGATCAAATATTAGTCCTCCTAATAGCATTAATGTTACACCTGGAATAAAAGCTATTAATCTTATCCCCCAAAGCAGTATAAAGAATAGTTTTGAATACTCACTTCTATCAATCCACTTTCTTAAAGTGTCTATACTAAAATCTATCTTTATATTATCTCCTATTATATTTACTGCTAAAAATAATACTATTATTGTAATAACAGATAAAGTTATATATACAAGTTTGTTGTTTTTCATTATTTTTTGTTCACCTCATAATTTTTGTCTACTTTTTATTATAAATGAAAAATTATAATATTTTTTACTTATAATATTAACATTCTATTAATTATAAGTATTAATTAACCAGCTGCTTCTATCCATTTAATTACATTATTTTCTTTTTATTGTATAATTATTAGTAATAATATCTTTTCCGCTTTTAGAATACTACTTAAATTCTATTTTTAAATATATTACATTAATAAAGGAGTGAAAATTTTGAGTTATATTGTTTCTAATAATAATGCAAAAATATATTATAATACTTTTGGAAGTGGTCCTGCCCTTTTACTAGCTCATGGTATGGGAAATACTAAGGAAATCTGGAATGAAACTGGATGGATTGATATTTTAAAAAATCATTTTACAGTAATACCATTTGACATTAGAGGTAATGGTGAAAGTAGTAAATCTTACGAACCTAGCTTTTACTCATCAGATAATATTCTTAATGATATAAATAATTTAGTTACTCATTTAGGTTTTACTAAATTTAATTATTTTGGACATTCTTATGGTGCAACTATAGGCCTTCAACTTTGCAAATATAATAATAATTTAGAAAAATGCATCTGTGCTGGTACAAGCTTTGGAGATTTATTTTTTAAAACGTCTCTTCCTAACTGGATAAAACAATATGAAAAATATCAAGATATTAAAGATAATCATGTATTTGCTGGTGAAAATTTATCTTCGGAAGATATTAATTGGTTAATGCAAACTGACTTATTACTTAATATAGCACAAATGAAAGCATGGACTCATTGGACAGGCATTGAACCTAGTGATGTAAAATGTAAGCTTTCTATATATTCAGGTACTAAAGATAATCCCCTTACATTAAATTCTCTTTTAAAAAACAAAGCAAATTTTATTGACTATAATATTGAAATGAAAATATTTGATGAATTAAATCATAAAGATTTAATTAGCAATTCTAAAATAGTCTCTCCGTGGATTTTAAACTTTTTGAATAGTTGATACTTTATTAGTATAAAAGAAAAACACTAGGCTTAAACCTAGTGTTTTTCATGTTGTGAGATAGTCCGTAAGCGGAGTTCTGTATTAAGCAATCATCTATCTAGACTTACTGTTACCAGTAAGTTCAAGCGACACACCACACGGCGGGACGGGCAATCCCATAATGCCGTTACTCGGTCTTGCTCCAGGTGGGGTTTACATAGCCATGATGTCACCACCATGCTGGTGAGCTCTTACCTCGCCTTTCCACCCTTACCAGTCATAAAAATTAACTCAGTTAAATAACTTCTGGCGGTATATCTCTGTTGCACTATCCTTCAAGTCGCCTTGACTGGCCGTTAACCAGCACCCTGCCCTATGGAGCTCCGACTTTCCTCTCCTAACATCTAGTGTTAGCAGCGATTGCATGTACTACTCACAGCATTTATAATAACATAATTTAATTAACAATACAAATAGTTTTTTTAAACAAAAAATAAAATTATAAACAACATTATTAATACTATCCAACTGTAAATACCTATGCCTGAAAATAAAAGTGTTATTCCCATAAGTACTAATATACATATTCTAGCCCTTGGATTTGGACAAGTTGGTTGCTTAGGTTTTGCTGATGGACTTTTTATAGCACATATAATATCATTTACAGTTTCTCTAAAAACCTTTCCCCAATCAGTTTTTTTTGACATTATTTCAACTCCATACATTCTTTACATTAATAATATATGCGCTCAATATTTTTTCATTATTAATTTATTTTTAAAATTAATTATTTTAAAAATAAATTAATAAACGAATACTTTTTTGTATAATCTTATATTACTTACATATCATTGCTAAATATGCTTAAATTGAAATTTATTAAATAATAGATAAGGAAGTTTCTTTTAAAACTTCCTTATCTACCCTATTTATATATAAATTACTTATTAAACTATCAATTAAGCAAAACTATATGGATCTTCTTCTACATTAGAGGTAATAAATTCAACATCTTTGATCTTATCTTTAATATTTTTCATAACGCTAAAAAAAGTTATTTGTTCTGATGCAAAATGTCCAACATCAATTATATTAATACCCATTTCCTTATAGTCTGAAGCAAAATGGTAAGTTGTATCTCCGGTTATTATTAAATCAGCCCCTTGACTTACTGCTTTTCCTATAAAGTCTTGACCACTACCATTTATTATAGCTACTTTAGATACTTTTTCTTTACCTCTAACGACTCTTAAATTATTAATTCCTAATGCATTTTTTACCTTATTTATTATTTCATCTAAAAAAACTTCATTATCTAATTTTACTATTCTACCAAGCCCTGCCGAAGCATCTCTTTTATTAACTTCCAGAATTTCGCTATTTCCAAAACCTAAAATAGATACAATAGTAGAATTTAAACCATTCTCTGCTGAATCTAAATTAGTATGACTAGAATAAAGTGAAATATCATTTTTTATTAACTCAATAATTTTTTTACCTTGAAGAGTATCTGTTGTTATACTACTAGGTTTTCTAAAAATTAAAGGGTGATGAGTTATTATTAAATCTACATTTTCTCTTTTAGCCTCTTCTACAACCTTTAAAGTACAATCTAATGCAAGTAAAACCTTTTTTACTTCCTTATCTCTATCTCCAACCATTAAACCTACATTATCAAAATCTTCTTTTAAAAATATAGGTGCTAAAGCTTCTATTTCTCTAATAATATCTCTTACCTTTTTCATAAATATCCCCTTATAAATAATTTAACATAGATGTAATTATCTCTATTTTTTCTTTTATATCTTGTCTTCTCTTATTAGCACTTACAGTAGCTTCTGTAATAAAACCTAAAATTCTATTATATTCATCTAACTTAAATTGTATATAATCTTTCATTAATGGATGCTTAGTTCTTAATAACACTGGGCTTATTTCATAATATATACTATCTAATTCTGTTGCATGTCCTTCCGAACTTCTTACCTTAAATAATTCATAATATATTCCTTCATCATAGCAAAGATCTTCTTTTATAATCTCATAGTTGTTTTTGTACAAATACTCTCTTAAAACTTCTGGATTTTGTGCAGGAACTAAAATTAAGTAATCTACTTCTTTAACTTTTTCAGTATCAGCTTCTAATATATCTCTTATAAGATTTCCTCCCATGCCTGCAATTACAACTTCATTAGCTTCACCTAAATTTAAAGGAGCAAATCCCCCTCCTAATCTAAATTCTAATTCATCGCCTCTACCTTCTAACACAGCATTTAATCTTGCTTTATCTAAAGGATCTTTATTAATATCACATGCAATTGCTTTATTGCAAATATCTCTATCTAAAGCTATTAATGGTACATACCCATGATCAGTCCCTATATCTGCAAGTGTATTTACCTTTTCTAAATTTTCAATTATAAATTCTATTCTTTTACTAACTTCCATTTTAACTCCCTCTGATATTATCCTATTTAATCTTTTGCTTTAATTTTTAATTTTTATTACAAATATATTATTAAGTTATGTTATTTTATTTAAATTTATTTACTTAAATTTATCTATTTAATGCAAAAATTAGCACCAATGATTGGTGCTAATTTACTAATCTAAGTAATCTTTTAACTTCTTACTTCTAGATGGATGTCTAAGCTTTCTTAATGCCTTTGCTTCAATTTGTCTAATTCTTTCTCTTGTAACATTGAACTCTTTACCAACTTCTTCAAGTGTTCTAGCTCTTCCATCATCTAATCCAAATCTTAATCTTAATACCTTTTCTTCTCTTGGAGTTAGAGTATCTAAAACATTGATTAATTGTTCTTTAAGCATTGTAAAAGCAGCAGCCTCTGCTGGTGCTGGTGCATCATCATCTGGAATGAAGTCACCTAAGTGAGAATCTTCTTCTTCTCCTATTGGTGTTTCAAGTGAAACTGGTTCTTGAGCAATTTTTTGAATTTCTCTAACCTTTTCTACTGGAAGGTCCATAACTTTTGAAATTTCTTCTGGGAATGGATCTCTACCAAGCTCTTGTAATAATTGTCTTTGAACTCTTATTAGCTTATTAATTGTTTCTACCATATGAACTGGTATTCTAATTGTTCTTGCTTGGTCAGCTATAGCTCTTGTAATTGCCTGTCTTATCCACCATGTAGCATATGTTGAGAACTTATATCCTTTTCTATAATCAAACTTTTCTACAGCTTTAATTAATCCAAGGTTACCTTCTTGTATTAAATCTAAGAATAACATTCCTCTTCCAACATATCTTTTAGCTATACTAACAACTAGTCTAAGGTTAGCTTCTGCTAATTTCTTTTTAGCATATTGGCTACCTTCTTCAATTTTTTGAGCAAGGTTTATTTCCTCTTCTGATGATAAAAGTGGAACTTTACCAATTTCTTTTAAGTACATTCTAACTGGATCATCAATTGCTATACCTTCTGGAACTGATAAATCTAATTCCTCTTCAACGATATCCATATCATTAGCTTCACCTTGAACTTCGATTCCCATTGATTCTAATACTTCATAAATCTTCTCGATTTGTTCAGGGCTTAAATCTATGTTCTCTACCTCATCTAGTATTTCCTTATATGTTAGTACTCCATTTTTTTTACCTTTATCAAGTAAGTTTTTAACAATATTCATTCTATTGTTTCTATCTTGATTACCTGATGGCTTGCTTTTATTTACTTTTGTTTTTTCTTCCACTAGCTGATTACCTCCTTCCGTTATATGACCAACTACTCTCTCCTACCTTCTTTAAGTTGCTTGTTAATACTTGCAAGTTCTATGGCCAACTTAATAGATTCTTCTATTTTGCCTTGGTTTTCGAGATTTTTTTGTTCTTTTTTTAGTTGATCTATTCTTTGCTTTAATTTGTAATTATGAATTTCTTTAATAAAATCCTTAATTTGACTTTCAACATCTTCAGCAAAGAATACTTTTTGTTCCTTAACCTTTACCAACTCTCCTATAGCTTTTACATCACTTAGTTTTGATTCAATAAATGACTCTATACTATTTATATTTTCCCCTTTAGATGCTATAATAACAGTGAAAATTTGTTTATGTTCTGGTAAAATAAAGTCCTTTTCACATATTCTATCCTCAATATAACTTAAATAATCCTTATTTTCTAACATAAGCTTTAAAAGAATTCTTTCTGCTTTTAAAAAGGCAGGCTCTACATGTAACTTTTGACTTTGTTCTTTACCATTTCTAAATTCATTTGTACTATTATCACTTATCTTACTGCGTAGGATATCATATAAAGCTTGTTCTTTTATCCCTGTGTTTTCAGATGCCTTTTTTATATATACATCTTTTTCAACAGGATTTAAGTCTGCTATTATCTCCATTATTCTCTTAGAATATAATATTATAGATTCACTACTCTTAAAATTAATTCCCTCTTCAGCTTTTTTTATTCTATAATCTATTAATGGTTCTGCTGAATTAATTAACTTTAAAAAAGCTTCTTTTCCATTACTTCTAACGAATTCATCTGGATCTTTGCCTTGCGGAATACTAAGTACCCTAACATCAAAACCTGCAGTTCTTAAAATTTCAAGTCCCCTCATAGTTGCCATTTGTCCTGCCATATCTGCATCATAAGATATAACTACTTTATCAGCATATCTTTTAAGCAACCTAGCTTGATTAATAGTAAGCGCAGTTCCAAGTGAAGCAACTACATTAGTTATACCATATTGATGAAGTGATATTAAATCCATATATCCTTCAACAATAATAAAATACCTTTCTTTCATATTATGTTTTAAAGCAAAATTTAATCCATATAGATTAGTACCTTTTTGAAAAACTAAAGTTTCAGGTGAATTTAGATATTTGGGTTTAGAATCATCAAGTACTCTTCCTCCAAATCCAATTACTCTTCCTTGATAATCAAAAACAGGAAACATTACTCTATTTCTAAACCTATCATATTTAGTTCCCTTTTCTTTATTTACAGATATTAGTCCAGCCTCTTCTAAAATATTATCGTTTATGCCTTTTCTTCTTAAATAATACATTAAATTATTCCAACTATCATTAGCGAAACCTAATCCAAACCTTTTGATAGTTTCTTCTTTAATACCCCTATTTAAAAAGTATTCTTTTGCATCTTTATTATTCATGAGATTTGAAAAAAAGAATTTTGCTGCTTCAACATTTACTTTATATAGCAACTCTTTTTTTCTAGATACTGGATTTTTTTCGTTTTTTCCAAATTCTAAAGGTATGTTAGCTCTACCTGCTAAATATTTTACTGCCTCTATGAAAGGTAAATTTTTATCTTTCATAACAAAAGAAATTGCATTTCCAGCTTCTCCACAACCAAAACATTTATAAATTTGTTTTTCTTGTGATACTGAAAACGATGGGGTTTTTTCGTTATGAAAAGGGCATAAACCAGTGAAGTTTCTACCAGCCTTCTTAAGTCTAACCCTTTCTGATATTACATCGACAATATCATTTTGCGATTTAATTTTTTCTAGAATTTCTTCAGAAATCTGCAAGGAGATCCCTCCTTACTATAAAAAATTTTTATCCATTCTTTATAATTCGACACAATATTATAAATTCCTTCTTATTTTAAAAATTAATTTATTTTATTTTGTCTTTCCTTTTATATTTTTATTGAGCTTTTAACTCTATTATTATTTATTCTATTTTAAATCTTAAAATCCTTTTTATTCTACAAAATTTATTGTTCCCAATTTTTTTGTATTATACAACTTTTTTACTAATAAATTACAAACTTTGGCACATAAATTTTATTAAACATAGAAATACAATAATCATCAGTCATTCCAGCTATATAATCTGCTACACCTCTTTTTAATCCTTCCTCATTTATTATCTTTCTATACAATTCTGGAAGTTTTTCTGGATTTTTATAAAAATATTCAATTACATGATGTAAAATAAATTTTGCTTTATTTCTTTCTTCTTTTAATACATCTCCTAAATAAACATTTTTAAACATATATTTCCTCAGTTCTACCATTGCTTCTTTTACTTCTTTGCTTTGGCTTATATCATACGTTCCGCTTTCTAAAGTTTTTTTTGTTTCTGTTATCATATCACTTACTAGTGTTTCTATTCTTTCTGAATGACCCTTACCTAAAACTCTTATAGCTTCTTTGGGCAAATCGTCTTCACTTATTAGGCCTGCTCTTATGGAGTCATCAATATCGTGATTTAAATATGCAATTTTATCACTATATTTTACTATTCTACCTTCTAATGTACGTGCAATATTATCCTTTTGTCCTAATCCACTATGATTTAATATTCCATCAATAACTTCATGGGTTAAATTCAATCCTAATCCATTTTTCTCTAATCTATTTACTACTCTGACGCTTTGTTCATTATGCCTAAACCCTGATTCTAAAAATTCATTTAACACTTCTTCTCCATTATGTGCAAAAGCAACATGCCCTAAATCATGGCCTAATGCAATTGCCTCTATTAAAACTTCATTTAAACCTATTCCTACACCAATAGTTCTACCTATCTGAGAAACTTCCAATGTATGAGTAAGTCTAGTTCTATAGTGGTCTCCAAATGTTCGTATGTATACTTGTGTTTTATGCTTAAGCCTTCTAAAGGATTTACAATGAATAATTCTATCTCTATCAACCATAAAGCAAGTTCTAATTTTATCTTGTTCTTCATACTTTACTCTACCTATGCTATCCTTACTATGAATAGCCTGTGAAAGCAAAGTCAAGCCTTCATTGACCTCTATTTTTTCTCTTATATCCATTCTATTCACCTCTAATTTTTTCATTCTATATTTTTCTCAAAAATCCTTTATTTTATATATTATAAAATACAATTGCACACTCTCTTTATGTATATTTGTTAATTTTTCATAATAATATAGTAATAATAAAGTATACGAGGAGTTTTATAATGAGTGAGCAAGATAATATTATTAGTATAGAAAATATAAAAAAATATATTTTACCTGCATATTCTTTATATAATGCAGATATCACTATGGTTAAGTTTAAAGACACAGATAAACAACGTGCTGTATTTAAAGTTATATTAAATAATAAAAGCTATTGCTTAAAAAAAGTTTATTATGATGAAGAAAATTTACTTTTTGTATATTCTGCTATGGAATGGCTTTATAGAAATGGAGTTAATGTTCCTAAATTACTACCTACTAAAGATAATAATAGGTTTTTTTATTTTGAAAATATGCTTTTTATCCTTACACCTTGGGTTAGTGGAGAGAAATGTAATTTTGATTCCATTTACGATGTCAGGCTTTCATCTAAAACCCTTGCTAAACTACATAAAGTTACTAAAAACTTCACATCAATACCTGGTAGTAAAGAACGTTTTGGCCTTGAGGATTATCACTTATCAATAAGTAAACACTTTAATGACATACTTCAAAATGCTAATTTAGCTAATAACTACAATGATAAATTTTCTAAAATATTTTTAGAAAATTTAAATAGTAACTTAGAACTTGCTAAACTTTCACTTGAGATTTCTTCATCTATTAAAATGGACAATCTAAGCACATCTTTATGCCACGGTGATTATGTTAATAAAAATATAATTATCTCATCTAATGAAGATATTTGGATTATAGATTTTGATAAATGCAAATATGATTATTGTGCTCATGATATTGCATACTTTTTGAGGCGACTATTAAAAAGACCTAATACTAATTGGAATTCTGCTTTAACAATAGATGTTTTAAATCATTATATGTCAATTAACGATCTTAATTCATCTGATTTAAAATATATATTAGCATATTTAGCATTTCCTCAAAAATATTGGAAAATATCTAGAGATTACTATAAAAATATTAATAAGTGTAATAAGAACGCCTTTGTTGCAATTTTAGAAAAAGGATTAAATCGTTCTCAAGAACAGCTTGATTATATTAATAATATGATGGAAGTTCTAGAGCGTTACTACAACGTTAAATTTAAATAAAAAAATAAGGAGCAATAAATTGCTCCTTATTTTTTTATTTAAACTATCTAGGATTTTTCACTTGTGCTTGAGCTGCTGCAAGTCTTGCAACTGGAACTCTAAATGGTGAACAAGATACATAGTTTAATCCAACATTGTGGCAGAATTCAACTGATGATGGATCTCCACCATGTTCACCGCAAATACCAAGTTTAATATTTGGTCTTGTTGATTTACCCTTTTCTACAGCTATTTTAATTAATTCACCTACACCAGTTTGATCTAGCTTAGCAAATGGGTCTTGTTCGTAAATCTTTCTTTCATAGTAATCAGATAAGAATTTAGCAGCATCATCTCTTGAGAAACCAAATGTCATTTGAGTTAAGTCATTTGTTCCAAATGAGAAGAACTCAGCCTCTTTAGCAATTTGATCTGCTGTTATTGCTGCTCTTGGAATTTCAATCATTGTACCAACATGATACTCTAATTTAACTCCTTTTTCTTCCATTACAGCTTCTGCTGTTCTAACAACTATATCTTTAACAAATTTTAATTCCTTAACTTCTCCAACTAGTGGAATCATTATTTCTGGAATTATATTATATCCCTTTGAAGTTTTAACTTCTATTGCAGCTTCAATTACTGCTCTAGTTTGCATTTCTGCTATTTCTGGATAAGAAACAGCTAATCTACAACCTCTATGACCCATCATTGGGTTAAATTCATGTAAACCATCAACTGTTGCTTTAAGATCTTCAAAAGATAAATCCATAGTTTTTGCAAGTTCTGCTATTTCTTCGTCAGTATGAGGTAAGAATTCATGTAGTGGTGGATCTAAGAATCTTATAGTTGCTGGTCTTTCTTCTAATGCTTCATACATTTCTACGAAATCTTTTCTTTGCATTGGTAGTAGTTTTTCAAGTGCAGCTCTTCTTTGTTCCTCACTCTTAGCAACTATCATTTCTCTCATTGCCATGATTCTATCACCTTCAAAAAACATATGCTCTGTTCTACAAAGACCAATACCTTCAGCACCAAATTCAACCGCTTGCTTAGTATCTCTTGGGTTATCAGCATTAGTTCTAACCTTTAATGCTCTTATTTCATCAGCCCAACCCATGAATGTAGCAAAATGTCCTGAAATTTCTGGAGTAACAGTTTTAACAGCTTCTCCATATACATTTCCTGTTGATCCATCTATTGAAATATAATCTGTAGTAGTATAAGTCCTTCCATTTACTTCTACAGTCTTTTCTTCTTCATTTACTCTTAAATCACCACAACCAGCTACACAGCAAGTTCCCATACCTCTAGCAACAACAGCTGCATGAGAAGTCATTCCACCTCTTACTGTTAATATACCTTCAGCAGCAATCATACCTTCGATATCCTCTGGTGATGTTTCAAGTCTTACTAGAACAACCTTTTCTCCCTTTTCAGCTCTTTCTTTAGCTTCTTCTGCTGTAAATGCTATCTTACCACATGCAGCTCCTGGAGATGCTGGAAGCCCCTTAGCAATAACAGTTGCTTTCTTCATTTCATTTAAATCAAAAGTTGGATGTAATAAGGAATCTAATTGCTTTGGTTCAACCTTAAGAATTGCTTCTTCCTTAGTTAACATTCCTTCTTCAACTAAATCAACAGCAATTTTCAATGCAGCTTGAGCTGTTCTCTTTCCATTTCTAGTTTGTAAGAAGTATAACTTACCTTCCTCAATTGTAAATTCCATATCTTGCATATCTCTATAATGATTTTCAAGAGTATGAACAATATCCATAAATTGCTTGTAAATTGCAGGATTTTGTTCTTCTAATTTTGATATTGGAAGTGGTGTTCTAATTCCTGCAACAACATCTTCACCTTGTGCATTCATTAAATATTCACCATAAATTTCTTTTTCACCAGTTGCTGCATTTCTTGAGAATGCAACCCCTGTTCCTGAAGTTTCTCCTTTATTACCAAATACCATTTGTTGAACATTAACAGCGGTTCCCCATTCACCTGGAATATCATTTAATCTTCTATAAACAATAGCTCTTGGATTGTCCCATGATCTAAATACGGCAGTAATAGCTTCTGTTAATTGAACTGTTGGATCTTGTGGAAAATCTTCACCTTTTTCTTTTTTGTATAATTCCTTATACTTAACTACTAATTCTTTCAAATCCTCAGCAGTTAAATCTGTGTCGTATTTAACGCCCTTAGCTTCTTTAGCTTCATCTATTAAATTTTCAAATAATCTCTTTTCAACACCCATAACAACATCAGAGAACATTTGAATAAATCTTCTATATGAATCATAAGCAAATCTTGGATTATTAGTAGCCTTAGCTACAGCTTCAACAGCAACATCATTTAAACCAAGATTTAATATTGTATCCATCATCCCTGGCATTGAAACTCTTGCACCAGATCTTACTGAAACTAAAAGTGGATTTGTGTTACTTCCAAATTCTTTTCCTGTTATTTTTTCTAATTCTTTAATATTTGCATGGATTTCTTCTATGACTCCTGCACTAATTTGTTTTCCATCCTCATAATACTTATTACAAGCTTCTGTTGTAACAATAAATCCTTGAGGCACTGGAATACCTAGTATAGTCATTTCTGCTAAATTTGCCCCTTTACCTCCAAGAAGGTTTTTCATTGACCCATTACCTTCACTGAAAAGATAAACATACTTTTTCTTCTCCATCTCAATACTCCTCCGTTCATACGATAAATATATACTATCAAGACTTAAGTCTCGTAGCTTACCTTTTAAATTACCCCTTTTAAATTACCCTTTTCAATTTTTATCCTAATTATTTTCTCCAAGTTTAACAAACAATTTTGTTATGTTTGTCTTAGATATTTTTCCTACTATTTTTAAATTAACTTTCTCATCATCTGAATCATTAACCTTTTCTACTATAGGTATACTATCAATTTCATGCTCTATTATCTTTTTAGCTAATGTATATGCACTATCTTCTGGAAATCCATAAACTATGTTAGGCATTCTAGTCATAATAACTCCAATAGGAACTTTATGTATATCTGTTCCCCCTATAGCTATTTTAAGAAAATCCTTTCTAGATACTGCTCCAACTAAAATTCCATCATTCTCAACAAATAGCGTTCCTACATCATTTAAAAATAAATACACAATTGCATCATATACAGTTGTAGCATCGTTAACAGTTACAGGCTTTGACATAATCTCCCCAACTCTTATTTTGGATAAATTAGCCAATATGTCACTATCTAATTTCTTACCTAAGTATACATATCCAACCTTAGGTCTAGCATCTAGTGTTCCTGTCATTGTAAGTATTGCTAAATCCGCTCTAAGTGCCGCTCTAGTAACACCTAGCTTTTCTGCTAAAGCTTCACTTGTAACAGGCTGACCAGCTTTAACTATCTTAACTATCTCCTCTTGTCTTTTTGTAAACTTCAAAGCTACCCCTCTTTTCGACTTTTTAGGGAATATTCAGACAATTAAGAATATTTTTTATTTACAGTATAATTATATCATTTTCTTATCTTTTTACTATATCAAATTTTCTTAAAAATCACTCAAATTAGCTGAATATTCCTATTTTTTCCTTATTTACTAGACTTTACCCTAGTTTTTCTTTAATTTTCTATTCTTTATCATCTTCATCTGAAAAATTTACAGTATATGTGAACGTTGTTTCGCTCTCATCATCACTCTTTTTTGCTGTATGTGATGTTTTTATTCCTTCATTTACATCTTGAACTTTTTCTTTCATCTTATCTGCCATAGTACTTGCTTTATCTTTAACATCATTTACAGCTTGAGAAATATATTTATTTACTACCTCAACAGAACCATCTGCTTTAGTTATTTCTATTGTAACTTGTGTAACTACAGCTGCAACTACAACAAAAGCTAATATTGGTGGTATTACAATAGCTATAATCCCTGCAGCAATTCCTGCATTTACAGGAACATCTACTAATTTCTTCCCATCCTTACTAACCTTAATTCTAGTTACATTTCCTTTGTTTATTAAGTCCTTTAACCAAACTTTAAGCTCTTCTATTGTTTCTGTTTTATAGCTTTCTTCTTTAGCCTCTTCTTTGAAATCAATATTTTCTTTCTTTAGCTTTTGCTCTAAATAAATTATTGCATCTAATACATCTCCATTAGAAATCACTAATGCTTCTTTAGCCTCACTATAACTTGCACCTGTTCTTTCTTTAACTAAATCTACTTTTTCTAATGTAATATCCATATCTATTCTCTACTCCTTTATATAATTTAACATTTCTAAGCTTTTTGGCTTTTTTGAATAATTTGAATTTATTATGAAAGTAGTTACTCTTTCAATTTGTTTCTTTATTTCAGTTGTTATGTTTAATCTATATATTTTATCCATGGGTGTATTATTTAAAAACCTTAGTGCATTATATGCTGCTTTTGAGACATGTAAGCCATGTTCCTTCTTACATTCTATGCAAACACCACCATAATGAGATAGAGAAATATATTCAGCTGTTGCTATCTTTTTTTTACAAAGGCTACAATTATCAAATTGTAGCCCATACCCTGTTGCTTTAAGTAATCTAAGTTCAAATGCTCTAACTAATAACTCATAATCCATGGCATCTGTATTTAGCAAATACAGACATGTTATAAAATCTCTAAAAAGTAATTTATTAATTTCTCCTTCTTGTACACATATATCTATAAGCTCACATATATAAGATGAATATGTTAACTTATCTAAGTTATTAAGTAGTCCTTGAAAAGAATTTAATATCTTACCTTCTTGTAAATTATAAAGATTTTTACCTTTAAAGAACACATACTCTCCAAAACATAAAGGCAGAGTTATACTTAAATTTTTACTTTTACTCTTTTTAGCTCCTCTTGCTATAAATGTTATTTTTCCTACTTCTTCTGTATATGCCCAAATAAGTTTATCATTTTCTTTATAATCTATGGATTTAATAATTACACCCTTAGTTTTTACAAGTGACAGAACAATCAACTCCTACCTACTTCATTTTTTTATAGCCTAATTCCTTAAGTAGAAGGTTATTGTCTCTCCACTCTTTTCTAACTTTAACCCAAATCTTTAAGTTTACCTTAGCATTTAGGAATCTTTCTATTTCATATCTAGCTGTCTCACCAATCTTCTTTAGTGAAGCTCCATTTTTACCAATTATTATTCCTTTATGTGAATCTTTTTCGCATATTAAATCTACTTCTATATGATAAGTTCCTTTTTCATTTTGCTTCATTTGAATTATATCAACAGCAATTCCATGAGGAATCTCATCTCTTAAATTCTTTAATGTTTTTTCTCTTACTATTTCTGCAACAATAAATCTTTCATTTGCATCTGTTATCATATCTTCTGGATAATATTGAGGACCTTCTGGCATTTTTTCTACCATTAATCTTACAAGTGTATCTACATTTTTACCTTTTAATGCTGATATTGGTACTATTTCTGCAAAATCATATTCCTTTGAGTACATATCTAAAGTTTTAGCAACTTTTTCATGGCTGTTTTCATCAACTTTATTTACTACTAAGAATACTGGTGCCTTTTGCTTCTTTATAGCTTCTAAGATAAATTTATCTCCTCTCCCAATCTCATCACATGGGTTTATTAAGAATAATACTAAATCTACTTCTTTTATAGATTCAGTTGCTGAATTAACCATATAATCGCCTAATTTATTCTTTGGTTTATGTATACCTGGTGTGTCTACAAATACTATTTGATAATCTTCACCTGTTAATATTGTTTGTATATTATTTCTTGTAGTTTGTGGTTTATTTGAAACTATTGATAGTTTTTCACCCATTATTTGATTTGTTAATGTTGATTTCCCTACATTTGGTCTACCTACTATTGTTACGAATCCTGATTTATACATTATTAGCCTCCTAGCCCTTTAAGTCCTTTTTTGAAAAAACACCTGGTAGTATTTCTTCAAAAGTTTTTACTATATAGTCATTTTCATTTTTTATAATTATTATTGGTACATTTTTATCTACAACAAATTCTGCTATTACCTGTCTACATATACCGCATGGATATGTATATGCATTTGTATCTCCAACTACCGCTACTGCCTTTATCTCTCTGTTTCCTTCGTGAACTCCTTTAAAAATTGCTGTTCTTTCAGCACAATTAGTTCCACCAAAAGATGCATTTTCTATATTACTCCCAGTATATATTTTTCCATCCTCAAAAAGAACAGCTGCACCAACCTTAAAGTTAGAATATGGACAATACGCCTTTTCTCTTGCTTCTAAAGCATTTATAATTAATTCTTTATAATTCACTTCATTTTCCTCCATAGTTAAATAGTATAGCACATATATTATAATACCCTCTGTTTTTACTTAACACAAATGTTTTATAAAATTTCTTTATAATTTAAATATGGTAAATATTAAAAGTGTTAAAAGCACTCCTAAAATTCCTCCAACAACAACCTCAAATACTGAATGCACCTCAGAATCTACTCTACTTTGAGCTGTTATAAAAGCCATTAGATACGCCAATATTATGCATATTGATTTTTCTGTTATAAGTGCTATTGCCGTAGATATAGAAAATGCTAATGCACTATGACCACTTGGCATTCCACCTTTTAATGGAGTTCCCTCACCAAATACAGCTTTTACTATGACAACAGTAAGAACAACTATAACTAATGCAATAAAAATCATATATGGTTCAGAATGTTTTATCTTATGAATAACTCCATAAGAAAAATTTGAAAGTTTATCCCAAAATACGATATATCCTACTAACAATGCATTAATTGCAGTTACTAAAACTGCCCCTGCTGCTGTATTTTTTGCTACTTTTGCAAGTGGATGATAGTAATTAGTATTTAAATCTACCACTGCTTCTACTGCCGTATTTACTAACTCCGCAGTAATAACCATAGTTATAGTAATTGCTAGTGCTAAAAATTCAGCCTTAGATATATCAAAGAAAAAACACGCTATTAATACCGCCATCGCTGATATAATATGAATTTTCATATTTCGTTGAGTTCTTACAGCATCAATTACTCCATCAATTGCATGATTAAAACTCTCTAGCAATTTCCTCATTTCCATAATCTCACCCCTATTTTTTATCTATTTATATTTAATCCCCCTAATATTTCCTCTTCTCTTTTTCTCATAATCTTTTTTTCTTCTTCTTCCATATGATCATATCCAAGCAGATGTAAAATAGAATGTACTACTAAATAACAAGTCTCTCTTATATATGAATGGTTAAACTCGATACTTTGCTCTTTTGCCCTCTCTAATGATAAAACCATATCTCCTAATACTAATTCATCACCGTCTAAATATACTTCACTAAACTTATTATCTCCATACACATCTTTAAATACTTTATCTTTAGGATATTCTAACATAGGAAAAGATAAAACATCTGTTGCATTATCAATACCTCTAGTATCTCTATTTATTTCTCTTATCTCTTCGTTATCTACGAAAAGTAAAGAAATTTGATACGGAATTTTAACGCCTTCTTCACTAAGTGCAAAATCGCATACTTCATTTATTATGCTAATAAAATCTTCAGTAACTTCTATTTTCTCTTGTCTATTATCTGTATATAACATAACCTTCCTACCTTCTTTACATATTGAAATTATGTAATATTAAATACTATATACTTTATTATTAGTTTAACCACATACATACAAAAGTAATTAGTTGTAATATTCATAATTTCATTTATTTTCTTCATAACTTAGTTATAGGGAGTAATATTACTCCCTATTTTTCATCTTTATTTTTTTCTTTTGGATATTCTATTCTATGATGATATAAGCCTTTTAAAACCCTCAAGAAACTTTTTTTAATTAAATTTAAATCTTTAAAGGTTAACTCACAATTATCTAACTGATTTGAGTTAAGCTTATCTTTAATTATATTATTAATCATTTCTTCTATTTTAGTCATAGTTGGTTCATTTATAGACCTTACAGCAGCTTCAACACTATCAGCTAACATTACAATTGCACTTTCTTTGGATTCCGGTATCGGACCTGGATATCTAAAATCTTCTTCCCTTACCTCATCAGGATTTTCACTATTATTTTTTAATGTATAATAAAAATATTTCACCAAAGTAGTTCCATGATGCTGCCCAATTATATTTCTTATAACTAAAGGTATATCATATTCCTTAGCTAAATCTAAGCCATCCTTAACATGTGATATTATTATTGAGGCACTTAGTTCTGGTGAAATTTTATCATGAGGATTTCCTCCCCCTAATTGATTCTCTCCAAAGAAAAATGGTCTTTTAATTTTACCTATATCATGATAGTAAGCTCCTACTCTAGCAATTATAGGATTAGCTCCAACCTCTTCTGCTGCTACTTCAGCTAAATTAGCAACCATTACACTATGATGATAAGTTCCTGGTGCTTCCATTAATAATCTTTTAAGTAGCGGACTGTTTGGATTAGATATTTCTAACAGTTTTATATTGGTTATTAAATTAAAACTTGATTCTAAAAATGGTAATAACCCAATAGCTAATATTCCTGATATAAATGCTCCTATGGAAGCTATACCAGCGTCTAGAAGTATCTTTCTCATATTATTTGAAAGCAATACTCCACTTGATACTGTTATAATAGCTACTGAAATAGCTACATAAAAAGTTGTATATAATATATCATTTCTTTGACTTGATTTCTTTAATGATATAGATGATACAATAATGCTAATTATACCTATTAATATAATTTGAGGATCAAAACTTACAATAACAGAAATAAGCATTAAAGTTAAGCTATTTAATACTATAGATATCTTATAATCTAACAATACAGTCATAAGTATAGGTACAGATGCTAACGGTATTAAATATAATGATGCTAAAGAAACTATACGCGTAAGAAGTAATAAAAGTATATTTAGTAATAAAATCATAAATGTTAATTTAGTATTTGCTAAAACATCTTTTCTTTCCTTTTTTAAATATAAATATTGTGTTAACAATACAAATAATACATAAACCGATATTATAATATATGTAAGCATATAGTCCTTGCTTACACTATCTCCTATAAGTCCAAGCTCTGTTAATATAGATATTTGTCTCTGTGTTATAGGCTCTCCTTCTTTTACTATAATTTGATTTTTCTTTATCATAACTTTTGAAACAGTTTTTAATGCTTCCTTTACCATTTCATCAGTTTTTGCTTGATCAAAAAACCAATTTGGTTGTATTTGACTGTAACACATTTCTCTAAGTATATTTTCTAAATTTAAATCTAAATCTTGATCACTTAAATACTCATCTACAATACTCTTAGCATCCATTATAGCTACGATATCATCTTCTTTTATTTGATTTTCATATACTCTATCAATAATAACTAAGGCTATCCACTGCAATTCTGTAGCTTTCTCTACAGATAAATCTAATAGTATTTTATATTGGTCATCTGAAAGCTTAAAGCTCTCCATTTTTTTAAGCTCATTAATTTTATCTTTTTCTGAAATATTATTGCTTTTTAAATTTATTACTTTATCAAAAAACAACTTTGTATTTTCACTAGCTTGAATCTTTACTTCACTTTTCAATGTAAATTTTTTCTCTACTTTAGCAGCTACTTCTTGCTCTTTTTCACTAGTTGCTTCTTCATCAATAATATCTCTAGGCGCTTTTATATCTACGCTTGCAATATCGCCTTCAATAAAATCATACCTCTTAGGAGTTATTACCGTCATAATTATGAAATATGTTAAAATTACACCTACAGTAAAAAGAAATATTCTCTTCCATTTATCCTTATGTTTAATTTCATACTTCAATATTAATCACCTTCTCATCTCTCTATAGTTAATAATCAGTTAAAATATCATTAACTATATTTTGCTCTATTACAAAAATAACTTTAACTAAAGCATTCCCGTCCTCTTCCTTTTTTGTCTCTATAATTTTATCTACTAAAACAGCCTCTCTTGTTAATTCATTTAGTAAAGATTTTTCCACTTCATTTACAGCCTCATTTATTGCTTCATCTTCATCTAAATCAATTTCTTTTTCAACTCTTTCATAATATAGCACCTTGTTAAATATTTTACCACTGTTTTCTATTTTATCATAGTGTTCAAAACCTTTTATAGCCTTTTTTAAGTAAATTCTTTTTCCAAATACACTTATATATACATCACTATCCTTGTTGCCACTTCTCTCTAAAGTAGTTCCAGTTAATTTAACATTAATCATTTTCTCATATAATGTCTTTGCAACAACAACACCTCTAGCAGGTAGTATATATTTAAGTTCTTCATTTCCATCCATACCTTCTATAAGTACATCTCCGGCTTTTACATTTTGACCCTTAGTAACAACAGCTCTTCCACTAAAAGTATATATCTTAGTAATTTCTCCATCCATCTTTGCAACAAGATTGCCATATTCCGATTCCTCTATTTTAGGTGGATTAATTTTTTCTTCTAATACAACCTTTAGTGTAGACCCTTCTATTCTAACTCTTACCCATAATATTTCCGAATTTATATTTTCTAATTTTTTTTCTATTTCTTTTACATCTATAGATTTTTTAGCAATCCCAGGTTTAATTCCTATTTGCATTAACTCTTGCCTAATTACAAATGGAGGTATATTTTTTTGAGTGTCAATTTGAACTGCCCATATATATGTTGATAGATAATATAATATTCCTAAAAATAATACACATCCTATTCCAAGAGATAGCCTTTTTTTCAGACTTCCTAAAAAAAAGATAAAACCTTTACTCTTTACAAGTGTTATAGAACCTCCAAGCTTATTAACAATTTCTTCTACTTCTATATATTTTAAATAATCTATTTCCAGAATCATAGTTGCTACATTCTTCTTTTTAGCCTTATAAACTTTAATTCCTCTACTCCAAAGTATATTTAATAACTTTTCTAGGTTTAAAACTCTAACTTCAATTAGTATCCTACCTTGTTTCACTTTATCAAAAGCCATTACTATCACCTCTCATATTCAACTGAATTAAAAAAACCACTGATAGTAATAGTAGATGTAGCAATATATAGTATTTCAAATTTACTTCCATGAATATTTAATGGACCTTCTTTAGTATTAATTTTTATCAAATCATCCTTAAATGATATTATTCCTTTGTGATTTTCTATAGTTATTTCATTTCGTCCCACTATTATAATCTTTGGTAAATCTAGTACAACATCTTTAGGGAGTTCAAGCTTTTCAGCAATAAATTCTTTTCCTCTACTAATTTTATTATCCATAACCTTCTCCTTCTAAAAATACTCTCTCAATGTACTTTATGATTATATAGTAAATAAAATCACTAAAAACAAAAAAGAACTCAATATAATATTGAGTTCTTTTTATTATTTATTTCTTAAATAATCTTTAACAAGCGCACTTACAAGTTTTCTATCTGTCTTACTTACAACCTTTGGTCTAACTGCTGACATAAGCTTACCCATGTCTCAATGTTATTAGCTCCAACTTTGTAGCTGTTCATTTTACAAATTGTAAAATCTTTCACTTAATTGCTGAGGAAGGTAACCTAGCAAGATTTTAATTATAGATATATCTAAATTAAAACTCTTAGCTATTTCCCTTTTCAAATTCAAGCATTGATTTTATTCGTTGCTTGATTTCTTTTGCTAATATCTCTATAACCTTATCGTCCTCAAGCGTAACACCATCGGTTTGTTTTATAACAGTATTACAGATTCGCTATTAGTTAGCATATTAAAATAATTTCTTAAATAAATATACTATATAGCATACTTGCAGTTTTTCTTTATTCTGGGAATATCCCATTCTTTTAAAAATTAAAAACTACTTGAACTTTCTCTTTCTTGCAGCTTCTGATTTTTTCTTTCTCTTTACGCTTGGCTTTTCGTAATGTTCTCTCTTTCTAACTTCTGAAAGAACCCCAGCTCTTGCGCATTTTCTCTTAAATCTTCTTAACGCACTTTCTAGTGTTTCGTTTTCTCCAACTTTGATTTCTGACATCTATTATCCCTCCCTCCGCTAGCTCAAATTAGTATCTTTAACTCAGCTACGGGCTTAATAACACATATTGTATTATACAATATTATAATCTAAAATGTCAATATACTTTAAATTATTTCTTTTAACCCGGTGGCCATTTAAGTTCTCTTGCACCTAATACGTGAAAATGTATGTGGTTTACAGTTTGCCCGCCGTCAGTACCACAGTTATTTACTATTCTATAGCCATTTTCAGAGATATTAAGGTCCCTTACTATTTTATTTATTACTAGAAAAATATGTGAGACTATACTGCAATTTTCTTCAGTTATGTCATTAGCACTTACAATATGTTCCTTAGGTACCACTAAAAAATGTACTGGTGCTTCAGGACTTATATCATAAAAAGCTAAAACCTTATCATCTTCATATATTTTCTTTGAAGGAATTTCACCTGCAACTATTTTACAAAAAATACAATCTCCCATAAACTCACCTCCTTTAACCGAAAATCCAAATTTCAAATTTGCTTATTGGAAGTTATATCTTCTAACTTAAGAGAAGATATAACTTCCATATTTAATTTTCAATTTGTTTAGTTGTAATTACCCTTTAGACTCTTAGTCCAAAAGGATTCCATTTTAACAACTTAATTAAACCATACTTGCTATTGCATAATCTTCTACGGCTTCTTCAATCTTTACATCTACTATTTTACCAGTAATATCAGCCGACATACAATGTACTATTACTTTTATATAATTTCTTGTATATCCTTCATAGAAGTCCGGCTTATCTTTAACTTCTTTTTCTATTAATACATCCATTACCTTTCCAATAAACTTCTCAGTAAATGCATGTTCATTTTTATCATTTAACTCAATTAATAGTTTGCTTCTTTCATCTTTAATGTTTCCATCTATTTGATTAGGCATATCTGCTGCCTTAGTTCCTTTTCTTGGACTATATTTAAATACATGAGTTTTAGTTAAATGAATTTTCTTTAAATATTCATAAGTTTCATTAAATTCTTCCTTTGTTTCTCCTGGGAATCCTACTATTACATCTGTAGATATCGATACATCCGGAAGAGTTTCTCTTAAAAGATTTACTGATGCTTCATATTCCTCAGCTGTATATCTTCTATTCATTCTCTTTAATGTTGCATCACACCCACTTTGAAGTGACAAATGGAAGTGAGGACATAACTTTTTAAATCCTTTAATTTTTTCAATAACTTCTGGTGTAAAGAATGCAGGTTCAATTGATCCTATTCTTATTCTTTCTATTCCATCTATTTTTTCTATTTCTTCTATTAATCCAATTAAAGTTACATTTCCTTCCAAGTCTAAACCATAAGATGCTGTATGTATTCCTGATAAAATCACTTCTTTAAACCCATGTGATGCTAATTCCTTAACTTCACTTAAAACTTTGTCAGGATCCTTTGAACATACTGACCCTCTTGCATAAGGTATTGTGCAATATGTACAAAATCTATTACATCCATCTTGAATCTTTAAGAATGCTCTAGTCTTATCTTGATAATCTTCTATTTTTAAGTCTTCAAATTTCTTATTTTGAAGTACTGGCTGTACATGTACCTGTGGTTGACCTTCATCTTTGGCCTTATTAACATAGTATACCACATCACCCTTATTTCTAGTACCTAAAACTACATCAACTCCAGGTATCTCTGAAACTTCTTTAGGTGCCATTTGAGAATAACATCCTACTGCTGCAATTATAGCCTCTGGATTAGTTCTTCTTGCTCTGCTTATAATTTGTCTAGACTTTTTATCTCCCATATTCGTTACTGTACAAGTATTAATTACATATACATCAGAAAATTCATTGAAATCTACAACTTCATATCCTTCTCTTATGAATTTTTCAGCCATAGCTTCTGATTCATATACATTAACTCTACACCCTAATGTAGCAAATGCGACTTTCATTAATCATTTCCTCCTAAATCACTTAGCTCATACTGTATTAAAGATGTTGCAACAAATCCTGCTGTTTCCGTCCTTAATATTCTCTTTCCTAAAGTTATTATATGAGCACCTTTTTCCTTAAGTTCTTCTATTTCATATTCTTCTATGCCACCTTCGGGCCCTACAAATATTCCAACACTTTTTATTTCTTGTTCAGCACTTTCTTTTCTTAACTTATTAATTAAAGTTTTAATACCGAAATTATTTGCATTTTCATAAGGAACTATTACTAAATCTAAAGAATCTACTCTTCCTAACATATCTTCAAAATCTATTGGTTCACTAACCTTAGGAATTATACTTCTTTTACTTTGCTTTGCAGCTTCTAGTGCAATTCTATTTAATCTATCAAGTTTCTTAAATTCACCCTTTAGCTTAACATCTACTCTATGAGTAATAACTGGAATGAACTCATTTATACCTAGTTCTGTTCCTTTTTGAACTATTAAATCCATCTTTTGCGCTTTTGGTAATCCTTGAAATAAATAAATTTTAATTTCACTTTCATTATTTAAATCAAGCTTTTCAATTATATCAAGTAATACCTCTTGTTTATTTACAGAGGATACTGTAGCTAAATATTCCGTTCCTTCGCAGTTATTTAAAACTACTTTTTCACCTTCTGATATTCTAAGAACCTTATAGATGTGTTTTACATCATCACCTATTATTTTAGCTACATTTTCATTAATTAATTCCTTTGGAGTAAAAAATTTGTGCATTCTTTTCTTCTCTCCTAAAAACTATTTTAATTTGGCAACTATACAGTTCCATTCACCATCTCTATTTTTTTCAATTACTTCAAAACCAGTAGCTTCTAGTTTCTCACATACCATATCTACTCTATCATGAATAATTCCTGATGTTATAAATACTCCACCATCTTTTAATACTCTCTTAACATCATCTGTAAGTATACAAATTATTTCTGCTAAAATATTTGCTACAACTATGTCTGCTTTTCCATCTATAACTTCTACAAGATTTCCATAAAGTATCTCTATATTATCCAGATTATTGTAAGCAACATTTTCCTTTGAAGATTCAACTGCAACTGGATCTAAATCAACACCTACTGCAAGCTTTGCTCCTAACTTAGCTGCAGCTATTGCTAGTATTCCAGAACCACATCCAACGTCAAATACTGTACTATCTTCTTTAACATATCTTTCAAGAGCTTGAATACACATTCTTGTAGTTTCATGAGTACCTGTACCAAAAGCCATTCCTGGATCTAAATCAACAACTAATTCACCATCTTTAGCTTCGTATTCTTCCCATATAGGTTTAACTACTATTTTTTCTCCAACTTTTGATGGCTTATAATATTGCTTCCATGTATTTGCCCAATCTTCTTCATGCATAGTTTCTGATTCAACTTTTGCTTGCCCTAAATCAATTCCCATTTCTTTAAGCTCAGTTAATCTTTCATTAATATAAGCTATTACATCTTCTATATTATCTTCTTCAGCAAAATATCCCTTTACTACGGCAACTTCACCTTTATGCTCTAAAACATTTATATCAGCAAAATCCCATGTTAATGGTCCTTGTTCTCTACCTAATATATCATTCGGATCCTCTATTGCAACTCCTTTGCAATCTAAACTATAAAATATTCCTGATACTGGTTCAAGAGCCTCACTTGTTGTTATTACTCTTACCTCTATCCATGTTCCGTCCATTTAAATCATCCTTTCATTTGTTTTCTTTGAATAATACTATATTTTATACTTATAATTATGTAAAGTCTATATTTATTCTATTAAATAATTTCCAATTTAATTATTTTACATTTTAATTATTATTATGTTAACTTCCTAAAAACATAATTCTTAATATCTTTATTTTCCTTATAAAATATACAGAAAAAGGTAATGATATTGAACCAATAATTAAGTTGCTAACAAAAAATATATTATAATTACTTATATTTAATATTTTAGTACACAATATCATAGATATAATTTGAAAAAACCAAGAAAATATATATATATCCATAGAATATTTTCCAAATATCTCAACAGTTGAAATAATCCCCTTACATTTCTTAACCTTTTCTATGATTAATAACATCATTAAACTTCCTACTAAACCACATAAAAACATATATAAATTAAATATAATTCTATTAATAACTATTCCCTTTGAAATTATTAAAGAATATATACCTAAGAATATAACACTTCCTATTATTATAATATTTTTATTATTAATATTTTTTAACTTTTTATCCTCATAGCACTTTCTCACATACATACCTATCAAATAATACACAATAAAGAAACTTATTCTATTTATAGCTAAAAAATATAAATCTCTAGGACCAAATATATTTATTATAATTGTAATAATTATTGATGCTTCTAATGATATCTTAGTTATAATAGGTGTTAATATAGATATAATCAATAATGCATATAAAAACCATAATGCTCCCATTGCACCTAATTCTGGATAAAAAATTGTAGTTTTAATAGATTCTATAAAACCATTAATCGTTATATTTCCACTTGCTATATTTAATGCAATATTAGTAATTAATGCTATAACTACATATGGTACTCCTAATTTTATTATTCTCTTTTTTAACAATAAAAAGTAATCATTTCTAAAATTAATATTTATACTTTTTACAGCTAAAAAACCCGATACAATAAAAAATAAAGGCATATGAAACGAATAAATAAATTGTACTACAATTTCATAAGAAAGTGGTCTTTTTAAAAATGTAGGTGTTGCTGCATGTCCAATAAACATTAATAGAATAGCAAGACCCTTAAGATAATTTGCTTCTTTTATATAATTCCCCATATTTCCTCCTTCTAATAAAATCTTTTAAATTATATCACTTTTACATTATTATTGTAAAATAAAAAATAGAGAACTTATAACTTTAAATAAGTTCTCTATTTAACATTTAAATAGCTATTCTATCTTCCCCATTTTTAGAAACTTTTCTAATTTTACATTTAACATTTATATTTTTTTTGCTAATATGCTTTTTACTAATTTTATTACAACTCAAATTATAAGTAATTGCACCTGTTGCTATAAATAAAATTCCCAATTGAGGTGCGTATAATGGACAATCAACAAGACCTTGAATTATTACCATTGTATTCAAAGATACTATTAAAGGCACCATTATATTTCTTGATTTATACAATTTGATTATATCTCTAAATAAATTATATTTAATATATATATATATTCCTAAAGCAACTACTCCCCCAGAAACTAAAAATGTAAGCCATAAATTATGAGAGTGTATAGCATTTCCATTACGATAATTATAATCTATTCCATGTTCTAAAGTGCCCAAAAATCCCCAACCTACAATAGGCTTTTCAGTAAACATTTTTATAGAACCAAGCCAAACATCATATCTTGAACTAAAAGATACTTTAATCTCTCCTATAGGTGTTACAGAACTCATCTTACTTTGAACCCAAAGGAATACTACCGCTACTATTGCAATACATAAAGTACCCAATAGTGTACTTTTAAAGTTTTTATCTTTTCTTAATAAATAATATATAAACAAAGATCCTATTAATGCTATAAATGCTCCTGATGATTCTGTTAGTATTAATGCTATTGCTATTAAAATCATTGCCACATTATAAATATCAAAATATTTTTTATTTGTTTTAACACTTTTTAAATAAATTGCAACTAACAACATACTAGCAAACCATCCACCAGCCATATTAGGATTACCAAAAGTACTAAAAACTCTATGATTAGGAAACCCCATTAAAATAAAGGCTAATTTTTCTATAATTGCTGTAATTGCTGTTAACATAGTTAGATAAACCAAAAGCTTTAAAGCGTTATTAATCCTGACCATTTTAATAAAATAATTTTGAAATAAAATACTTATTGCAAAATATAAAAATAATCCTATCGAAGCTAACAATGATAAAATGCTCTTATTTATTACCGCACTAAACACAGAATAACAAAACAATAAAAATAACCCAATACTCCAATAATTCTTTTCTATTTTCAATTTTTTCGCAAACAATAATTTTCCTGCATATATAGCTGGTATTACAGCTGTAAAAGGCGAAAAAACAATCATAATAATAAAAAATACCATATTTTACCACCATCATATATTATTTACACTATCTCAGTATAACTGTCTTAGTATACACATAACCTAATTATTATTCAATATTTTTAATTATAATTTTATCAAATTTAACATTTAAATTTTAATATATAATTAGTATTCCCCTATATATATTAACTTTATCTAATTAGATTTTCGTTTTCATTTGAAAATTTTGTAAATAATTTTATTATAATCAACTTATATATTAAATAAAATCTATAATTTAAAAAATATTAATTTTCTATTAATATTCAAATAACTTTCAACTACTCTTTATTTATTATAATTTTTTTGTATTTTGAAATAAAATTTATAATAAATATTTTTAGAAAGTCTAGCTTATATCTCCTATTGTTTCTAAAAATACTTTTTAAAATTTAGAAGAAAGTAAAAAAAGTGATGCTATAACTGGAATAAACATATGATAGTCCCTAGAATTTAATCTTTAGTGAAATCATATCAATTCTTTGAATGTTATATCATCACTTCTTTGTTAACTTTAGTTCTAAATTTAATTATATTGTGCTATTAGGAATTTTGTTTTAATTCCTTGTGCTGTAAACATATCTTCATGTTCGGTTGTAACATTTCCTTCAAAACCACTATCATGTAAATCATATGTAATATATTTAATTTCAAAATTACATTCTTTAAAATATTCAAGAGATTCTTCAAATAACTCATCATCATCTGTTTTAAACCAAATCTCTCCACCTTTTTTTAAGAACTTTTTATATTTTTCTAATTGTCTTGTATGTGTTAATCTTCTCTTTTTATGTCTATCCTTTGGCCAAGGATTGCAGAAGTTTATGTATATTCTTTCTATAACATCATTTTCATCTAACATTTCGTCGATTAATAATATTTCCTGGGACATAAGTGCAACATTATCTATTTCATGTCCTACTTTTTCATAAGCAGCTTCAATATTTCTTTTAGCTAAAACTAAAACTTCATCTTTTATATCTACTGTAATATAATTTATATCTGGATTTTCAGAACCATGGACAGCCATAAACGTTCCTTTTCCACAACCTAATTCCATATACATAGGCTTATCATTTCCAAAGAACTCTTTCCATCTTCCTTTATACTCACTTGGCTTTTGTATAAAAAATTCACATGCTTCTAATTCAGGTCTAGCCCAAGGCTTTCTTCTCATTCTCATATATCGTTCACTCCAAATCATTTCTTTAAGTTCATAGATTAATTATACAGATTATTTTTTTTATTTCAACTACATAGAAATTTTAAAAATAATATAAAGCATGCTGATTTATTTTTAACAATTCAGCATGCCTTATATAAAAAACTATTTAAAAATTATTTACTAACAATTATATTTACTTACTAAAGCTTTAAAATCTTCTTTATTACTAATAATATAATCTTCGAATTTTATATTAGAATTATTTAATATATTAGCTAATTCACATATAAATTTAGGGATATCTCTTCTTAAAATATCACCATAAACTTCTCCTAGTCTAGCTTTACCTTCTACAAAGCTACCATTAGCATGAAGTTCATATGCCTCTTCTACTACATCGTTAACTCTCTTTTTCTTTCCTGTTAATCCTATTTCTCCAATTTGATGAACTCCACAAGAGTTACCACAACCTGAGAAATATAATCTTGGCAATAAATCTAATTTAGAAACATTTTCTTTTACATAGTTCAGTGTTTCTTTTAAAGCTTCTTGACTTTCAGCTATACCCATTTGACAAGTTGGAACACCTATACAAGATACACTATATTCAAATGATGTTCTTCCACACATAGAATTTGTTAACTCTAAAAGTTCTTCAGCTTCTTTCCCATTTAAGTTTCTAAAATAAACACCTTCAGTCATTGATAATCTTATTTCTGGATCATCAAATTTTTCTAACATTTCTCTAATAGATTTTAAATCACTTAGTTTAATTTGTCCTCCAACTGGATGTAAATAAACGCTATATAATCCATCCTGCTTTTGAGCAATTAATCTTTCATCTTCTACATTTGCTTTTATACCACTCTTATTATATTCTTTGGCGTTACAATTTAAATCTAATCCACCTTCACTCTTAACTTCATCTACAAACTTCTTATAAGCTGCAATAAAGCCTTCTTCTCCAAGCTTTTCAACAATATATCTTATACGAGCTTTAGCTTTATTTTCGTAATTTCCTTCAGCTTTAAATAATCTAACCATAGCTTCAACATAATATAATACTTCACTTGGCTTTATAAGTTCTGGATAAACTAAAGCAAGTCTTGGATTTCTTCCTAATCCTCCACCTACGTAAACTCTAAATAAATTTTCTCCATTTTCATTTACAGCTAAGAATCCTAAATCTTGTATTGTACAATGTGCAGTATCATTTTCTCCATTTGAGAATGAAACTTTAAGCTTTCTTGGTAACTTATAAGTTGTTATTCTCTCCATAAAGTATTCACCTGTTGCTAATGCATATGGTGTTGGATCAAAAGCTTCATCTTTATCAACTCCAGATAAAGGTGATAAAGCAACATTTCTTGGGAAGTTACCACCTGCACCTCTTGTATATATATCATTTTCTAAAGCTTCTTTCATTAAATTACATATATCATCTATTGATAAACCATGATATTGAATTGCTTGACGAGTAGTAAAATGTAAGCCACCTAGCTTATATTTTTCAGCCCATTCATTAATTAATCCTAATTGTGGCATTGTTATTATACCTGATGGTATTCTAAGTCTAATCATAAACTCTTTTCCACCACGATGTGCATATACACCCATTCCACCAGAAGCGTGTTTAAAATCCATAACAGACATTTCTCCATTAGCAAATTTATGCCCCACACTTCTAAACTCTTCTATTTCTGGCATTAGAACTTCTTTTAAATTCCCCATAATTTCACCTCAAAATTCATTACTATTTTTAATATTCCTAATCTATTATACAAATATGTAGATTTTTACTCAAAGTTTTTTTACCAATTTATTCATTTAAATATTTTATAAATACCATAAATAAACTTAATAATTAAGTTTACACACATTAAAAAAAGCTGGTATAACTGCAGTAAATATAAAAAGCTATGCAAATTTGCATAGCTTTTAAATATTATTTAAAAATATCCTTAAATCCTTTTTTCTTGTGAGTTATTTCACCATCAACACTTTCTCCACAAGCTTCCATGAATGCTTCTAAAGCTTCTTTTTGCTTACTAGTTAAAGTCTTAGGAATATCAACAATAACTTTTACATATTGATCTCCTCTAGCTGATGAATGAACCTTTGGAACTCCTTTACCTTTTAATCTAAACATAGTTCCTGATTGAGTACCTGCCGGTATTGTATATTTAACATCCCCATCTACTGTAGGAACTGTTATTTCTACACCTAAAGCAGCTTTTCCCATAGAAATATGAGTATCTATATAGATATCATTACCTCTTCTATCAAAGTGTTTAGATTTAGCAACATTAATTCTAACATATAAATCACCTGGAGGTCCATCGTTAGAACCATGTTCCCCTTGCCCTCTAAGTGGCATTACATTTCCTGTATCAACCCCTGCTGGCACATTAATTGTGATTTTTCTAGTCTTTCTAGTTTTTCCTCTTCCTGAACAACTTGAACATGGACTATCCACTACTGTACCTTTTCCACCACATGTGCTACAAGTAGAAGTGCTTACAAAACTTCCAAGTGGAGTTTGTCTTTGAACTCTAACTTGCCCGCTTCCATTACAAGTTGGACATGTCTTTGGAGAAGTTCCTGGTTTAGCTCCACTACCATGACATTCTTCACAATTTTCATTTCTATTTATAGTAATTTCTTTTTCAACACCAAAGATAGCTTCTTCAAAAGTTAAATTTAAAGTATATTCTATATCAGCACCTTTAACCGGCCCATTTCTTCTTCTTGAAGAACCACCGCCTCCGCCAAAGAAGCTTTCAAATATATCTCCAAATCCTCCCATATCACCAAAATCAAAGCCACCAAATCCACCTGAACCAAATCCACTTCCATCAAAGTCAACAGTACCATATTGGTCATATCTTGCTTTCTTCTCTGGATCAGAAAGCACTTGATATGCTTCATTTATATCTTTAAACTTTTCTTCTGCTTCCTTATTTCCTTGATTTTTATCAGGATGGTATTTAATAGCTAGCTTTCTAAAGGCTCTTTTTATCTCATCATCACTTGCTCCTTTTTCAAGGCCAAGAGTTGCATAATAGTCTTTATTTGCCATCTATGTGGTCACCACCTTATTTATAATTTACTCAATTTATCTTATCATTTATATATTTTTTAGTAAACACCTAAACTTTTAAAAAGGGAAGACGACTCTTGTCTTCCCTCTTAATTATTATTATTTATCTTCTTTAACTTCAAAGTCAGCATCTACTACATTATCATCATGATGAGTTGCTCCTTGATTTGCTCCACCCATGTTGTTTGGATCAAATCCTGCACCTTGAGCACCTTGAGCTCCTTGAGCATCAGCATACATCTTTGAAGATATAGCATAGAACTCTTGAGTTAACTCTTCTGTAGCTTTCTTAATTGCCTCTAAATCTTCTCCGTCTTTAACAGCTTTTAAAGCATCTAATTTAGCAGTTATTTTAGCTTTGTCATCTGCAGAAATCTTGTCACCAAGCTCTTCTAATTGCTTTTCAGTTTGGTAAACTAATTGATCTGCATTATTCTTAGTTTCTATTGATTCTTTTCTCTTCTTATCTTCTGCTGCAAATTTTTCAGCTTCTTTTACTGCTCTATCTACTTCTTCATCTGAAAGGTTAGTTGATGCAGTAATTGTGATATTTGCTTCCTTACCAGTTCCTTTATCCATAGCTGAAACTTTAACAATACCATTAGCATCTATATCAAAAGTAACTTCAATTTGTGGAATTCCTCTTGGAGCTGGAGCAATACCTGATAGAGTAAATCTACCTAAAGTCTTGTTATCAGCAGCCATTTGTCTTTCACCTTGAACAACGTGAATTTCAACTGATGTTTGACCATCTGCTGCAGTTGAGAATATTTGACTCTTCTTAGCTGGTATAGTTGTATTTCTTTCTATTAATGGAGTAGCAATACCACCCATTGTTTCAATTCCTAATGTTAATGGAGTAACATCTAGTAATAATACATCTTTAACTTCTCCAGTTAAAACACCTGCTTGAATTGCAGCACCCATAGCTACGCATTCATCTGGGTTAACTCCTTTTGAAGGTTCTTTTCCTGTAAAGTTCTTAACAGCTTCTTGTACTGCAGGTATTCTTGTTGAACCACCAACTAATATAACTTTATCAATTTGGCTAATTGAAAGTCCAGCATCGCTTAATGCTTTCTTCATTGGTTCTATTGATCTTTGAACTAAATCATGAGTTAATTCATTAAATTTAGCTCTAGTTAAGTTCATATCAATGTGTTTTGGACCAGTTGCATCTGCAGTGATGAATGGTAAGTTAATATTTGTTTGCATTGATGATGATAATTCTATTTTAGCTTTTTCTGCAGCTTCTTTTAATCTTTGAACTGCACTCTTATCATTTCTTAAATCTATTCCATATTGTGATTTAAAATCATTTGCTATATAATCTATAATCTTTTGGTCAAAGTCATCTCCACCTAAGTGAGTATCTCCATTAGTTGATAATACTTCGAATACTCCATCTCCTAATTCAAGAATAGATACGTCGAATGTACCTCCACCTAAGTCATAAACGAATATTTTTTCACTGTGGTCAGTCTTATCTAATCCATAAGCTAATGAAGCTGCAGTTGGTTCGTTTATTATTCTTAATACTTCTAATCCTGCTATTCTACCAGCATCTTTTGTTGCTTGTCTTTCGGCATCATTAAAGTAAGCTGGAACTGTAATAACTGCTTGGTTTACAGTTTCTCCTAAGTAAGCTTCTGCATCTGCTTTAATTTTTTGAAGTATCATTGCTGATATTTCTTGTGGTGAATAAACTTTATCATCTACATGAGTTTTATGGTCTGTTCCCATTTCTCTTTTTATTGAAATTATTGTATGTTCTGGATTTGTAATCGCTTGTCTTTTAGCAATTTGTCCAACCAATCTTTCTCCATTTGCTTGGAAAGAAACAACTGAAGGAGTAGTTCTAGCACCTTCTGAGTTAGTGATAACTACTGGTTCTCCACCTTCCATAACAGCTACACATGAATTTGTAGTACCTAAATCAATACCTATAATTTTTCCCATAATTTTTTCCTCCTCGAAATTACATATCTATTTAAAGATTTTCCTTAATTACTATTTTGCTACTGTAACCATTGAATATCTGATTACTTTTTCGCCTCTTTTATATCCTTTTTGATATACTTGAGCAACATCATTGCTATTTAAATTTTCATCTTCAACAACAGAAATTGCTTGATGTAAATTTGGATCAAATCCATTAGTTGTATCAATTTCTTCAACACCTAATTTATCTAAAGAGTTTAAGAAACCTTTTATAGTCATCTCAACACCCTTTTTAAGATCATCTACATTTCCATCTACAGCTAAAGCTCTTTCTAAATTATCAGCTACAGGAAGCATTTCCTTTAATACATCAGTACATGCATCAGTATATATTCCTTCTTTTTCTTTAGCTGTTCTTTTTCTATAATTGTCATACTCAGCTGTTAATCTAAGTAATCTATCTTTTAATGTTTCTAATTCATTAGAAAGCTTTTTATTTTCTTCTTTTAAATTTCTAATCATTGATAAATCATCTGATCCAGTGTTTTCTGAATTTTCTTCTTCTACTTCTTCATTTTCCGTAGACTCAGCAGTTTCTCCTACTGTTTCAGTTTCTTCTACTGTTTCAGCTTTTTCTAATATTTCTTCATCTTTTAATTCTTTGTTTTCTTCCATCCTTACACACCTCATCTCTTTTCATTCAATACTCTTGGTCCTGAAGACTTTTATTTAACTCCTTTATCACTTGTGCCATAATTGAGACTACTTTAGAATAATTAATTCTCTGTGGACCTATTAGTCCAATACTGCCAATTGGTCTTCCACCTAAAGAATACTCTGCTGTAATTACCGAGCAATCTTTTGCTTCAGGTATATAATTTTCATCACCAATTTTAATAGACATATCACCACTAGTTTCAAGTAACTCTATAACACAATCCTTATTGCTTATTAATTGAAGTACCTCTTTTGCCTTTTCAATATCGTTGTATTCTGGATAATTAAAAAGATTTGTTGTTCCTTCAACCACTAACTCTGATTTGGAGTTATTGTTTAAACTTTCATATAAAGCTGGAAGCATTGCATTAAATAAATCATCAAATCCTACTAATTCATTTTTTAGTCCATTAATAACCTCTAAGTTAATAGCTTCAATAGTTAAATTTTTAAGTTTACTATTTAATACTTCATTAATTCTACTTAGCTCATCATTACTTGGGGCATTTTTAACCTTGATTCTATGATTTTTTATAACTCCACTATCTGTTACAATTACTGAAATTAAATTTGTCTCATCAATTTTAATTAATTGAAGTGATTTTATATAACTTCTTTTCATTGATGGAGTTTGAACTATACATGTTAAATTTGTTAATTCCGATAATAAAACACAAGCTTCTTTTAAAATTGTATCAACTTCTTGCATAGCTGAGTTAATTAAATATTCTTTAATTCTAAGCTCTTCATCCTTACTTAACTTTTGTGTTTCCATTAGTTTATCAACATATAACCTATAGCCCTTACTAGATGGTATTCTTCCTGCTGATGTATGAGGCTGTTCTAAGTACCCCATTTCCTCTAAATCTGCCATTTCATTTCTTATAGTCGCAGATCCTACACCTAAATCATACTTTTTAGCTATTGTTCTAGATCCTACAGGTTCTCCCGTTACTATATAGTCATTAATAATGGCTTGAAGTATTTTTATTTTCCTTTCATCAATAGCCATCTCATCACCTCTATTTGTTAGCACTCATTTAAGTCGAGTGCTAATGACTACAATATCAATATATTCTTATTTGTTTTTTTTGTCAATTTCATATTTCTTTAAATTTTCAATTATTTTTTTGTATAATTTAGTTTTTTCTAAGTTTTCTCTTTCCATCTCTAAATTACTCCTTTTTTCTTAGCTTTTTAAATAGTCAACTATACAACCATTGAATTATCTATTTATCTAATATGAAATCAGACATAACAATATTAGATAATTCAATTCCTTTTGAAGTTAAATACATAAAATCATCTTTTACAACTAAAAGACCTTCTCTTATATTTTTCTCAATGACATGCTCATATATACTGTTTATATCTACACCAAATTTTTTATTAAATTTAGATAAACTTATCCCTGAAAGCATTCTTAATCCCATAAAAATAAATTCTTCTATTTCATCTTCTCTTGAATTTTTATGTTTTTCCATAACTACATTATCATTATTCTCTACTCTTTTTATATATTCATTCATATTATCTATATTAACCAATCTATATCCATCAATATAAGAACTACTTGCTAATCCTACACCAATATATTCACCTAAACTCCAATATACCTTATTGTGTTCACATTCTTTTTCAGGCAAAGCAAAATTAGAAATTTCATATTGGTGATATCCATACTTTTTTAATATATCTTTCGTCATTTTATCCATAATTCTTTCATCATCTTCTGACGGTATTTCTAATTTATTTTTTTCGTATAAAGAGTAAAATGCTGTACCTTCTTCAATAATTAAACTATATGCTGATATATGCTCTGGTTTTAACTCACATATTTTTTCCAATGTATATTTCCATATTTCTATTGTTAAATTTGGCAAACCATACATTAAATCTACATTTATGTTAGTAAACCCTATTTTTCTAGCTAATTTATAATTCTCTAAAAATTCATTAAAGGTATGTATACGACCAATTCTCTTAAGCAATTTATCATCACAAGATTGGAGTCCAAAACTTAATCTATTTACGCCATAATTTTTCATAAGCATTAATTTTTCTTCATTTACTGTTCCTGGATTGCATTCTATTGAATATTCTACGTTTTCCGATAAATTTAATTTTTCAACACAACTAAGTAACTTTTCTAATTCTTTTACTTCAAGATGCGAAGGCGTTCCTCCACCAATAAATATAGTTTTAATAATATAATTTGAACATTTACTTTCAATTTCTTTGACTAATGCATTTATGTAATCCTCTCTAAACTTTTCTCTCCCTGCAAAGGTAGGAAAATCACAATAAAAACATCTTTGTTTACAAAATGGTATATGTATATATAAGCTAATTTCTTTCATTATTTTCTCCTCCAAACTATATAATAATTTACTTAATAATATCTTCGATTATGAAAAAAGACATTGCTATTGCAATGTCTTTTCATTAACACATTTATTAGTCTACTTTAAGTACAGCCATGAATGCTTCTTGTGGTACTTCTACAGATCCCACTTGTCTCATTCTCTTCTTACCTTCTTTTTGTTTTTCAAGAAGTTTCTTCTTTCTTGAAATATCTCCACCATAACATTTAGCAAGTACGTCTTTTCTCATAGCCTTAACAGTTTCTCTTGCTATAACTTTAGAACCTATGGCAGCTTGAATTGGAACTTCAAACATTTGTCTTGGAATTATTTCTTTAAGCTTTTCAGCTATTCCCCTTCCTTTATGGTAAGCTCTTTCCTTTGGAACTATCATTGATAATGCATCGACTATATCTCCATTTAATAATATATCAAGCTTAACAAGTTCTGTCTTCATATATCCTTTAAATTCGTAGTCAAATGATGCATACCCTCTAGTTCTTGATTTTAATGTATCAAAGAAATCATAAACAATTTCATTTAACGGCATATCGTAATTTATAGATACTCTTGTTGTTTCAAGATATTCCATATCTATGAATGTTCCTCTTCTTTCTTGACATAAATCCATTATTGCACCAACATAATCTGTTGGAGAAATTATAGATGCTCTAACAACTGGTTCTTCCATATAATCTATTTCTGTTGGTTCTGGTAAGTTTGTTGGATTAGTTAAATCTAAAACTTCTCCATTAGTCTTAGCTACCTTATACACAACCGAAGGAGCTGTTGTTATAATATCTAAATTAAATTCTCTTTCTATTCTTTCTTGAATTATTTCCATGTGAAGTAATCCTAAGAATCCACATCTGAAACCAAATCCTAATGCTATAGAAGTTTCTGGCTCAAAATCTAGAGCTGCATCATTTATTTGTAACTTTTCTAAAGCTTCTTTTAATTCATCATATTTAGCACCATCTACTGGATAAATCCCTGAGTAAACCATAGGTACAGCTTTCTTATATCCTGGTAATGCATGTTCAGTTGGTCTATTTGCTTCCGTTATAGTATCACCAACTCTAGCATCAGCAACATTTTTAATAGATGCAGTTATATATCCAACGTCTCCAGCCATAAGTTCATTAACAGGTAAGAACTTAGGAGTAAATACCCCTACTTCTGTTACATCATATACTTTATTAGTTGCCATTAACTTTATTTTAGTTCCTGGCTTAACTTTTCCGTCCATAATTCTTACATAACATACAACACCTTTGTAGCTATCATAATATGAATCAAATATTAAAGCTTTAAGTGGAGCTTCTTCATCTCCATTTGGAGCTGGTACTTTTTCCACTATAGTTTCTAAAACATCCTCAACATTTAATCCTGTTTTAGCTGATATCATAGGTGCATCATGTGCTTCTATACCTATAACATCTTCGATTTCTTGCTTCACTTCATCTGGTCTTGCAGATGCTAAATCTACCTTATTAATTACTGGTGCAATTTCTAAATCATTATCTAATGCTAAATAACAATTTGCCAAAGTTTGAGCTTGAATACCTTGTGTTGCATCAACTACTAGTACAGCACCTTCACAAGCAGCTAAACTTCTTGAAACTTCATATGTAAAGTCTACGTGTCCTGGTGTATCTATTAAGTTTAAAATATACTCTTCACCATCAGCACGTCTATACACAAGTCTTGCAGCTTGAGATTTTATTGTAATACCTCTTTCTCTTTCTAGTTCCATGTTATCTAAAACTTGCTCTTCCATTTCTCTTTGAGTAAGAGTCCCTGTAATTTCTAATAATCTATCCGCTAGGGTTGACTTACCGTGGTCTATATGTGCTACTATTGAAAAGTTTCTAATCTTTGATTGTCTATTACTTTGCATATATCTTAACTGCTAATCTTTTAAGCAGCTTCTTCACCCCCATATTGTTAAATCAAACTAAATTATAACATAGAGTATAGAGTAGGTGTCAAGAATATTAATTTCCTTGATAATTCTCAATAAAATCATCTACAGTATTATCCAAATCATAACTATCTACGCTATTACTATTATCGTTATTATTTTTTCTTTTTTCATTAAATTTATCCTTTATATTAGATACCGTTTTTTCAATATAATTAAAAACTGGTTTTAATTTTTTTAAAAATATATTATCCATTGTTAAATTAATTTCTTTATTAAAAACTTTTACCATTGCCAAATTATCATTTTCTTCTCCAGTATAAATTTTAATTGCACTCTTATCCATTATAAATTCTTGAAAATCCTCACCAAATTCTTCACTTACTAAATTAAAATTATCATCACTATTACCTAAAGGTGATAATGATTTAGTATTAATTATATTAATCTTAATTGCTCCTATAGCAACTAAAATCAATAATACCATAGGTATAATATACTTCTTAAAAATGGTCATAAAAAGACACCCCCTAGTGTTTAACTATAAGGATGCTCATTTTTTATTTTTTTATTCAATTTTTTATCTATTTAAATACTCTGCTATTATTCTTGCTAAATATTTAGCACTTAGCTTAGATTCTTGAGCAGTATTTTTATCAGCTCCAAATTCTGTTAAGATACATGCAGGGCTTAAATTTTGATTAAAATCATTAGAACCACTTGGATATTCCATTAATTTTTCATCTCTTAAAAAAGTAGGAAATAATGTATCTGCAATTGTAATTAAAGAATTTACTGTTTCCATCATTTCATTGTAATATGGTGATGTTTGCGATGTAACAAACTCTACTCTTGCCAAACTTTGTCCATTAATTTCAGTTGTAGTCCTATCTTTATCTGGTCCTCCATCCCTATGCAAATCTATTATAAGTTTGAGATTAGGAAATTGCTCTAAATAACTTTCAACTGTTACTTGGGATCTAAAGTATGAATCTGCATATGGTGCTATATCATGTATTGTTTTATCATGTATAACTGATATTCCATATCCCTCTTGTAATTCCTGTGCTAATACATTACCAACTCCAACTACTGTAAAATCTTCTTCCGAACTATCAGCTCCTACATCTATATATCCTTCATGAGTATGAGTATGATATATTAATACCTCAACATTATTAGGATCTAATGTTTTCTTTAAACTTGGGTCATAAGCAGCACTAACACTATTTAATTCTGCGATGTCTTCATCAGTCATTCTAACTATACTCTCTTCTTTAACTTCATAAGGTGTGAATATATTAAATCTACTGTTTGTATTATTACTAACTGTAACAGTTTCTTTAAGGGGATTTTTGAAATATGCAATCTCATTACCTATTATTCCATACGTTGTTATATTATTTAATCCTAGGGCTTCTACTAACACTCTTTTCAAATCTACTGTATTTTCTCTATAAGCTGATTCATCATAGATTTGTGTTTCAACAATAGGCATTGAGTAATTAAGCAACTGTACATAGGCTAATCCTCCACGCTCTCTATAATTATTAATTATCCCTACAGCCCTTACTATAACTACAACTATAATTAATATTAATAAAATATATCCTACACTAAATTGTTTCTTCTTTTTAGTATTTTTATTATCACCATTAACCCACTGCATTATATATATCCCTCCTCACTCTTTATATATATGGGAGGTTTTACATAATTATTAATACTTTTTCTAAATTAAATTTCAAGCAAACATATTGCTAAAAATTCATCATATCCAATTAAGAAACCATTATACTTACATTAAGAATGTAGCTATAATTTATAATAAAATATTAATCAAAAAAGTTTTTATTCCCAATAATTAATCTTAAAATAAAAAAGCACTTAAATTTTATATAAGTGCTTTTTTATTTAACTAATTCATAAATTTATTTATCTCCTCCATATCCATATTGGGTTGTACTGCTATATTAATTCCATTTGCAATTATTTTTGATAGTGAATCTATAACTTGATCTACATCTTTTGGAGTTACCATCAGTTCTCCAAAGAAAGGATTTAATATTTCTCTTATAAGCATATTTTTTTCATTTCTATCCACACTCTTTAACATATTATAAAATTCTTTTCCACTTTCAGCTTTATTTGAAAGATCATCTAATAATAAGTCCATAGTATCATTAGCAATTGTTGCTGCATCAACAACTGTAGGAACACCAACGGCTATTACTTTAACACCTAAACTTTCTTCATTTATTTGCATTCTATGATTTCCAACACCAGCACCTGGTGAAATTCCTGTATCACCTATTTGAATAGTTCTATTAACTCTTTCTAGCTTTCTTGAACCTAAAGCATCAACGCAAATAACTAAGTCTGGTTTAATCCTATCAACTAAAGATTTTATTACTTCACCTGTCTCAATTCCTGTTATTCCAAGTACACCCGGTGCTATTGCACAAACAGGTCTTACAGATTCATCTATAACATCTGGCATAACTTCTTTTAAATGTCTTGTTATCATAATTTTTTCTGCTACCTTTGGTCCTAATGCATCTGGTGTTACATTCCAGTTACCAAGTCCTACTACTAACACCAATTTGTCTGCACTAATATCTACAAGTTTTTTTAATACTTTACCTACAGTTAATGATACATTATCCATAGTTTCACCATCATATGCTGTAAATTCCGGAAAATCTATAGTTATATAATGCCCCTTTGGTTTTCCAAGCTCTTTACCTGCTTCATCACTTTCTATTGTAACTGTAGTAATTTTTGCCTCTCCATCCATTTCTTCATCAACTTTAACCCCATCAAGTTCTCTTTTATTTTCTTCCGTATATGCCTGTTTTGCTTCAATTGCAAGGTCTGTTCTAACACTTATCATAACTTTCCTCCTAAAAATATTTACTAATCAAATTTATTTTCCCAAATAAGTTTTAATTTCATACTTGAACTTAAAAACTTTAGGTGTTATAATATGATTTGTTGAAAATGAACTCGTACGCAGATTTCCCCAAAAACTGCAGAGGCCCTATAAAATATCAAGGGGGTGAATTGAATGGCAAATATTAAATCAGCAAAGAAAAGAATTAAAGTTACTGAAAAGAAAACTTTACAAAACAGAATGGTTAAATCAGCATTAAAAACTGCTATAAAGAAGTTTGAAGCTGCTGTAGCTGCTAACAACGTTGAAGAAGCTAAAGCTTTATTCGTTAAAGCTTCTAAGTCTTTAGACATGGCTGCTCAAAAAGGAACTGTTCATAAGAACATGGCTGCTAGAAAGAAATCAAGATTAGCTGCAAAATTAAACGCTATGGCGTAATAAATAAGAAGCCGGTGAATTTTTCACCGGCTATTATTTTACCTTAATTTAATTATGTTTCTAAAAAATATAATTTTATTTACATACTATTTACATATTTATTATTTAACCATAAATGTTTTAAACAACATAAGCTCCATTTCCATTTGTTTTTCTCCTGAAGATGATTTAAGCTTAGTTTCTGTATCTACACAAATTTTTATAAGTTCACTTAATTGTTTGGGACTAAACTTCGATGCTTGATTCATTAATTTTTCACATACAAACTGAGGAAGTCTATATTTAGACATAAAGAAATCTAATCTTTTTCCCTTACTCATATAAACTTTAATTTCATATAATCTTTTAAAATGATTTCCGATAGATGATATTATAAGCATGTGTTGATCTGCCTTAAATAATAACTCATCTAAAAGATCTAAAGCCTTTTCAACTTTTCTAGTTGATATGTATTCTACTAAATCAAAAATATCATCTTCACTCTTATTTTGAATTAACTTATCTATATCTTCTTTAGTTATTTCTCTTCCCATTGCATAACAATCTATCTTATCAATTTCTCTTTTTATAATATCAAAATTATTTTGTATTTTATCAGCAAAATATTTTAATTGTATCTTTCCTATATTTCTTCCTCTTTCTTTAAATAAATCCTCTATTTTCTTATAATACTTATCTTTTTTTAACTTATCACAATGAACTACTTTTATATATTTATCTAATGTAGATAACTTTTTATTTTTTTTAGGCGTATCTCTTTTATCATTAAATACATAATACATTATAAGCACAGTGTGACTAGGTAAGTTCTTAATATACTTAGATATTTCACTATATGTTTTTGCTGCTTCTTTATCTGCCTTATCTTTTAAAAAATTAGCTCTATAAACTAAAACTACTTTTCTATCACCAAAGAAAGGTAAAGTTTCACATGCATTTTCTATTTCTTCAAAAGTCGTTGTTAATCCATCTAACTTTGTAAAATTTAAATCTATAAAGTCCTTTTCTACAACCTTATTTATAATTGAATCAACACTTATTTTAATAAGTTCCTCATCTAATCCACAAAAGACATACCCATTTGCCACATCATTCTTTTTTAGTTCATTTTCAAGTACATCTATATTTATCAATATTTATTACAACTCCTTATCTACCTTTTAAAAATTTATCATTAAGTATTATTATTTCCTCTATATCGCCTTTTCTGAAATCTATTATATCATATTCCCAATCTATTTTTTCATAATTTACTAATAGCAAATATTTATTATTTGTTGTGTATAAAATATAATTCTTCCCTTGACCATTAATTACAAATTCATTTGCTATATTAATCCTATTAACTTTTCTAACTATTTTATCTGCTAATGTTACTCTTTTTAACTTTTCAGTGTCTACATAGTCACTAGTTTCTATTAGCACTCTATTACCTTTATAACTTACGAGAAGTGCTCCATCTTTATAATATCTTATTTTTAGAAATGGTGAGTAAATTAGCACAAGTATATATATTGCTATGATAAGAGGATAATATAAAAATCTTTTAAAACCTCTTTTGTAATAATAGTAAGTTGTAAGTATTGCAATATAAAAATATGCCACGCTGTAATGTAAATACAATAATTCTAAACCAATATTATTAATTTTATACATTATAAAATCTATTATTTTAATTATATAATTGCATAAATAGAGGCAATAATTAAATATTGGTATAATCATTTGAATTACCAACAGCACATTTCCCAATATAACTAAAATAACTATAAAGGGAACTACTAACATATTACCTAAAATAAAACTAATTGATACCTCTCCAAAGTATAAAACTAATATTGGCAAAGTAAATACTTGTGCACATAAAGATATTGATACTGTATCTCTTATTTTATTAGGTAGTTTATATAATTTTTTGTTTAAATCTTTATTAAAAAGTATTATACCTAATGTGGCCAAAAATGATAATATAAACCCTAGCCCAAACACTTCATAAGGCCGTATAAGGAGTATTATTATGCCTGCTAATGATAAAGCTGCTAATGAGTTATATGTCTTTCTTAAAACCACTCCAAAGCTCATAATAAATATCATTATATATGCTCTTACAGATGATGGTGGTGCCCCTGTAAATAAAACATATATAAAAGAAATAATTAAACTCATCTTAATACCAAATATTTTTGATAAAACACTAAAAATTAATGATAAATGTAATCCTGATACAGATATAGCATGAGATATTCCTAATTCCCCCATAATATCTCTATCCTCTTCGCCTAATTCACTCTTATAACCAAATGCAACAGATGTAATAAGTGCAGCTTTTCTATTTCCTAATTTTTCTTCTATCTTTTTAAATATTTTCTCTCTTTCTTTATATAAAGTACTAATGAAATCATCTTGTTTTATTTTATAGAAATTTATTTTATATTCTCCTATATATCCTTTAATTATATTGTTATCTTTACTAAATTCACCCTTAGCAAGTATTTTTTGACCAACCTTTATTTCATTATTTATATTATATAAATTTACGTTTCTACCATTGATTTTGCCTTTACCATAATAATTTTTCACTTCAATAATCCTTATTTCTTCAATATTATCTGGAATATACTGATAAAACCATATATTATTGAATATAAAAATAGTAAAAAATAATATTAATATTATCGCTATATAATTTCCTTTAAACTTAAATATAAATATAAAAAAACTGCTAACAACAAAAATTGCCAACAGTTTATTTTTACTATACATTTCATAACATATAGATGCTAATATAGATACAACAAAAATATATATTAATGGATTATTAAAGCTTTTTTCAGTACATAGTTTCATTTGGCATCACCCCTATTGTAAGCCTTGCCAAAGTTTTATTATTATAATCAAATCTTAATATAAATATTTAATAAATTCATGCTATTTTTTTAACTAATAAGCTTATCCCACAAACCTTTAAATTTATCTATAAATTCTTCTGTTGCTTTATTAACCAAATCTACAAATGTTCTTATTTCCTTTAATGTGATATTATCTTTATGGATTCCACAACTTACAACCACACTTGAATTAAAACTCCTAGAAATCTTTTTAGCAACAGGCATTACTATCTCATCTTCCTTTTGCCCTGTAACAGTTAAAAGTGATACAGACACACTTGTTTTTTCATTCTCTGAGAAATGTTCTCTTGGAACAGCTAACGCTATAGCCCCTATATGAGGTTTATCTCCACCTAATATAGATATATTCATATCATTTCCCATCTTAACTACAATAAAAGTAACCTTTAAATCTTCTGTACTCTTTTCAATTTTTATCATACTTTCTCCTTATATATAAAAAAATATGGTACATAAATTCATTACATACCACGCTTTATTGATTTCCATATATCATTTATATTATTTACTTTTTAATTTATATATAAACATTAAAGTTACTATCTATTTTTAATATTATAGTTTTGGCCTTAAATTTTAAAAGGTACTATTAACTTTTTGTGCATAAAAAAAGACTTTACATTAAAGCAAAGCCTATTAAAAACTATAAAAATTTAATTGCTATTGGTAAGTATACAAAAAACGATATTGTAAATATAATATGAAGCTTTTTATATAACTTGTAATTTTTCTTCATAATAGCTCCAGTTACTCCAATAGCAGCCATAATAGCCGCAAAACCTATATATTTTATAAATCCTTCTTGTCCAATTCTTAAAATTAATTCAGCAATCATTGCAGCTACTGAAATTACACCTAAAAATATATGTGTTTTTACGTATACTTTTCTTTTTACCTTAAATAATTTTAATATATAATAAACTAATAATGATAAACAAAAAAACATTGATGATATTCTTTCCATTGTCACTACTCCCTACTCTTTCTTTGTAAATTTTTATTAAGCTATATACCTCTAGCAGCTTCCATAGCTCTTTTTTCTTCTGGACTAATAGTTTTAACCCTAAATGTAAAGTAATATAATTTAACTATTATTAATATGATAATTGTTATTCTCATAGGTAACACATCTACTAATATTAAAGGAAAAGCTAACATACAGTTTACAAAACTTAGTAAAACAACTTTTTGCTTTAGCGTCATAGCTCTTTCTTTAACAAAACTTTCTAAATGCTTTTTATAAAGCTTTGTATTTATAAACCAATTATGAAATCTTTCTGAACCCTTTGCAAAGCAATATGATGTTACTAATAAAAATGGTGTAGTTGGTACTACAGGTAATATCACTCCTATAAGCCCTAATCCAAGCGCTATAAACCCTAAAGTTATATAAAAATATTTTTTTACTTTATTCATGTTTACTCCCCTTTTAAATACTAATTTTTTGTATTTTCTATTAATCAAATTTCTATTAAAAAATCCTATTTATTTAACGCATGTCTTACTAATTCAACTGGATTGTATATTATAAGCCTTGGTCCTGAAAACTTCATTACTTCTTTAATTTTTACTTTCATGTCTTTCTTATAACAATGTATAGGGCATCTTGAACAAGTTGATTTATTTTCACCAAACTTACAAAAACTTAATCGCTTATTTGCATATTCTAATAGTTCTTTACACTCTTCACATAGTTCATCTTTTTTATTCCCATGTTTTTTTTGACAATATATATCTATCATCAATTTAATAGTCTTTTTCTCCCTATCAATTCTTCCCATTTTAATTTATCTCCTATAAATATTAACTTTCTCAAATATAAGCGATAATCATTATCACTTAATATTGATAAAAAAAGCTTATGTTTAATTTAAGAATTTGAAGTGTCGAGTTTATGGATCAAATATATATTTGATCTTCAGTAGAAAATTTCTACCATAAACTCTACACTCCTAATTGCTAACCCTTAATTTAATACAAGCTTACTATTTTCTAGCTTATAAGTCTTATTACAAACTGCTGTTGTTGATTTTCTATGAGATATAAGAACTATTGTCTTATCTTCACAGTTTTCCTTTATAGATTTTAATATTTCACCTTCATTTAATGTATCTAAATTACTTGTTGGTTCATCTAATATTAAAACATCTCCATCAGCTAAAAATGCTCTAGCTAGTCCTATTCTTTGTTTTTCACCTGAAGAAAGGTTTCCACCTAACTCTCCTACTTTAGCTTCATATCCATTAGGTAAAGTTTCTATAAAGTCATGTATAGATGCCATTTTAGCAGCCTTAATTACATCTTCCTTAGTTGCCTTTGGATTTCCTATCTTTATATTATCAAGTATTGTTTCATTAAATAGATATGTTTCTTGGCTAACTAATGTTTGACTATTTCTAAGTGATTTTGTAGTAACATTTTTAATATTTTTATTATCAATATTAATTTTTCCTTCATTTACATCCCAAAATCTCATCATAAGCTTAACAAATGTACTCTTACCTATTCCACTTTCACCTATAAGAGCAATTTTATCTCCTCTTTTTATGTGAACTGATGTATTATCAAAAATCTTTTCTTTTCTATTTGGATAAGAGAATGTTACATTATCATACGCTATTGATTCACCACTTACAGCATGTCCTTCTAAAATTTCCTCTACATGTGGCTCTTCATCCATTAAATCAAATAATCTCTCTGCACATGCAAATGTTTGAAGTAATGTATTTGAAAGATTACTTAATGCAACTACTGGTCCAAATGATGATGCTATTATTACTATTCCTACAAGCATCCATGTAAATGATATATTTCCCATTGAATATTGTGCAAATCCAACTCCAACAAAAGTTAATATTGCAATCATTATAGTTAAGTCTGTAATAGCTCTTATTATACCTTCATGTTCTTTAATCTTATCAAGGCTTTTATTTATTCTATGTGATTTTGAATTTATTTCTTTTAATCTTTCATCACCTGCTTTAAATAATAATACTTCCTTTAATCCTCTTAAAGAATCAAGTATATAGTTATTACATTCACCAAACATATTTCTATATTGAACCCCAGCTTCCTTACCTAAGCTAGAAGAAGCATATGGTATTACAAATCCAACAATTAAGAAGAATATAACTGATAATACTCCAAACCATGGATTAATAATAAATAGTATTACTGAAATTATAGTATTTGTAATTATTGCAATTGATATTGGGGCTATTGTATGTGCATAGAAAACTTCTAAAAGCTCTATATCAGAAGTAATTAATGAAATAAGATTTCCTTTTTCTTGTCCTTCTAATTTTGCAGGAGCTAATTTTCTAAGCTTTGTAAATATTTTGTCTCTTAATATATAAAGTATTTTAAAAGCAATATAATGTCCTGATAATTGTTCAGCATATCTTAAGAAACCTCTTAAAAGTGCGCTTACTGCCATAACTATCATTGCACCAGTAAAGCTAACAAATGTAATATCTCCTATAAACGCGCCTATTGCAATTGCTCCAAAGCTAGCTATTGCAATTGCAGCTAAAAATCCAACAACACCCATACTTATAGTTATTGCCATAATTGGGGCTAATGGTTTTAACTCAACTATTAATCTCTTCATTATTTGGAAGCCTGATCTTCTTTTCATATTAGCAAACCTCCCTTATCATTTCTAATTCATTTTGCTTATTAACCATATTATAATAATGAGATTCTTTACTCATTAATTCATCATGTGTTCCATTCTCAACTAAAATCCCTTTATTCATAACATATATGTTTTTCGCTTCTTTCACATTAGCTAATCTATGTGATATTACTAATACAGTTTTATCTTTAGAAAGTTCATAAATAGCTTCCCAAATGCTTTCTTCACTTTCTACATCTATATTAGACGTAGCTTCATCAAAGATAATCATTGGTCTATCTGCTAAAATTACTCTTGCTAATGCTAATCTTTGTTTTTGACCACCTGATAATGCACTACCTGCTTGCCCTACATCTGTTAGTAATCCATCTTTTAATCCATTTACAAAATCATATAATCTTGCTGTTTTTAACGCTTTTTCTAATTCTTCTTTAGTTGCATCTTTTTTAGCCATTAATAGGTTATCTAAAATGCTTCCATTAAATATATAACTATTAGTAGATACTAAAGCAATATTTCCATAAATATTATCCAATGATATATTTTCTATGTTAATATCATTTAATCTTATTTCTCCATTAGTTACTTTATGGTTATTTAATATAAGTGATGCAACAGTACTCTTACCAGAGCCACTTTCCCCTACTATTGCAACTAATCCACCTGGTGTAATTTCCATATTAATATTTTTTAATACTTGTCTTTCACCATCATAGCTAAAATCAACATTTTTTAATTCTACTTTTATTTCATTAAATTTAGTTTCTTCATTTGTATTAACATCTTTTTGTCTTTCTTCTGCATCTAAAATACCAAACATTCTATCACTTGCAGCCATTCCATTCATTGCTATATGGAAATATGAACCTAAAAGTCTAAGTGGTATAAAGAATTCAGATGAAAGTAATATTATTATAAGTAAGCTTCCTACTGGAATTTGTCCATTCTTAAATTGAATTAATGCAACTATTGTACCTGCTGCTGCTCCACCAAAAGCTACTAAATCCATTATTGTTATTGAATTAAGCTGCATACTTAAAACTTTCATAGTTATTTTTCTAAATTTTTCAGCTTCTTCATTCATCTTTACATGTCTTTCTTCATCAATATTAAATACTTTTAAAGTAGTTAACCCTTGAAGATTTTCTAAAAATGTTCCGCCTAAATCAGAATAAGATTTCCAATAATCTTTTAATATTCTTTTAGCAATTTTCATTATTGCTATTATTGATGCCGGTATAAGCGGTACACAAAGTATAAATACAAGTGCTGCTTTAAATGATATAAAGCTCATAAATATAAATAGCGTTACTGGCACTAGTAGTGCATAGAAAAATTGAGGTAAGTATTTACCAAAGTAAATTTCAAGCTGCTCTATTCCCTCAACTGATACTTGAACTACAGCTGATGTGCTTTCAACCTTCGTATATCCAGTTCCTAATTTTAATAATTTTTTGTAAATAAGTTCTCTTAATGTTACTCTTGCTGTTGCAGATGCTGCATTTGAAAATTTAGCATATAAAATATTACATGAATATCTAATAGCTAATAAAATTACTATTAATACACTGGCCGCTAACAATGATATATTTCCCCATATCTTAAAATCCATCATCGCTGCAAATATATTATTTCCATTAAGATTTAATCTTTCTCCAACATAAATCTTATTAATAAACTGTCCAATTAATATTATCGTAATTATATTACATAAAACAGAAATCCAATTTACTAATATAGTTAAACCTATATATTTTTTTGAATCTTCACAAAGGTTTATTAACCTTTTATTAATCATCATAAGTAATATCCCCCATTCCTTTTTTTGAACTAACATTCTAACTGATATTTGTTATCACTCTCATTAATATAACTTAATTGATAATTATTTTCAATACCTTCTTTGATAAAATTTTAATTTTTGTACTATAATTAATATAGAAGTTTATTTATGGAGAAATTAATATGAAAAAAAACAAAAATAATTTAATTCAAAAACAATTAATGGATATTTATAAAAAGGAAGCTAAATTACTAGAAGAAAAACCTCCTAGTTATATTAAAAATAAACTATCGCCAATTAAAGAGACATTAGAAGATAAAATTCCTGATAAATTACAATCAACATTAGAACTAGCTTTTGAAAAGGGATTTAAAGTAGTATTTGATAAAGGTGTAGGCCTAATAGAAAAAACCTACAATAGGGATAATATTAATATGGAATTTGATATAAACACTTATGCTATTGAAAAATATCCAACTAAGAGGAATTTTAAAAAAATAGATAAATCTGCAAATCGAAAAACTATGTTAAATAAATCAATAAGCGCTGTTGAAGGTACTGCTCTTGGTTTATTAGGAATAGGTCTACCTGATATTCCTATTTATATTGGTGTAATTTTAAAATCTATATATGAAATTAGTCTAAGCTACGGATTTAATTATAATTCACAAAACGAAAAAGCTTATATCTTAACTATAATCTGTGCTGCAGTAACATCTACAACTGAAAAAAAATACTACTTTGATAAATTAGATAAAATGGCTAATGAAATAGATGCTAATAAAAATCCTAATTATCAATTAGATGAATTATTAAAAGAAACCTCTAATAAAATCTCTACTTATATGTTAACTTCTAAATTTATACAAGGTCTTCCTTTAATCGGAGTTGTAGGAGGCGTAACTAATTTTAAAACTTTACAAGATATTAGTACTATAGCTAAACTTAAATATAAAAAGCGATATTTAAACAACCTTCAAATTTAATAAAAAAATTAACGGCTAAAATAAATTCTATTTATTTTAGCCGTTTATAATATTAACTACAAACATAATCACACTCTCAAATTTATATATTATTCTCTCTAATTATTTACTATATTTTTTAAAACTGTTTCTAATGAACTTACAGTACTATTATGGTTTCTTATAATTGTAATATTCTTTTTATCCGCTTCTTTTTTTGCTGTTCGTACTAATTTATGAGATACTACATCTGTTAATAATATAACTGCATCTGGACTACCTATCTTATCTCTTAATCCTGTTTCCATTTGTGTAAAAACCTTAGCTTTACAATTATATTTTTTACAGACTTTAATATAATCCTTACTCATTCTATCATGACCACCTACTATAACTATACTCATATTTAAACCTCCAATAACATTTTATATTTCCATTTGCTTTTACACTGATATTTTTTCATAATTCTTAATAAAATTTCGTATATTAAAAGCTATATTATGCGTTGAATCTCCACTTAATATATTATTAACTGCATGTTCTTTTACTTTATCATACTTATTAAAAATTTCTTTTGCATTGTTGAAGTTATTATATACCATCCAGTATCCACATACTAAACACTTCTTATTTGTACACCCCATGAAATCTTTTACATCTTCAAGCGGAAATCCTAAAAATACTCCTAATTCATGAGGACATTTAAATTTTTCATATCTTTCTTTTAGTTTATTTATATAACTTTCAAGATTATTTTCTTCTTCATAACCTAATTGAACTAAAAATTGTTTATTACTTTTATTAAAAATATAATTCTCTAACTCTTCTTTATCATATACCAATATTATTAATGCATCTTGTGATTCTCTTAACTCTACAAATTCAATATTTATAGATTTTAAAAATGATATTCCATATTTAATCCATTTATCATATAAATTATTATTTCCCTTTTTTAATGTTACGGTTGCTGATGGTTTTACTCCTGATATTACCAGAGAGGCATTGTAAATTAAAAATTTTTCAATGCACTCCCTATCTTCCATAATTGAAAGGCTTTTATAAAATTCAATTTGTTTCACTTTTGCTTTTTTAAGCCTTTGCTATACTCATTCCAAATTCAATACACTCAGAAGAATTATCCTCTGGTTCATATTGAATTATTAAACCATCATTTATTAAAGTGCAACCTAACGACTCTACTCTTTCCTGCCAATCTCTCATCCATTGACCATCTCCCCAGCCGTATGATCCAAATAAAGCAACCTTTTTCCCTTGAATCCTTGTTGATATTTCTTCCATAAAAGGTTCAAATTCACTTTCTTCTAAAACTTCATCTCCCATAGCAGGACAACCTAATATTACTACATCCTCATCATCAAAGATATTAACATTTGCATTAGAAACATTTATAACCTCTGCAGTCTTTCCTGTATTTATAATACCTTCCGCAATTAAATTTGCCATTTTTTCAGTGTTACCTGAATTTGAATAATAAATAATTTTCATTTCTCCCCCCTAATCAATATTGATATTCATTCTCAATTAATTATTATATTACATTACTCCTTTTTAATTGTCAATAGCCTATTAAAAATAATTTACAAATAAAGTTAGTTAAAATTTAATATATCTATTCTTTATTAATACTACAAAAAAATGAGATAATATTTAATATTATCTCATTCTTTTAAATTTGTTATTTTAATACAAATGATTGACAATCTGTACATTCAACAACTGTTGGATTTTGTTCATGAGTTCCAACTTGTATTGCATTTAATGTACAATAATTTTCTGAACATGCATGATGTTTGCATTGTTGTACACTACATTGTATACTAGGATTTTTTTCCATAATATTCACCTCCCTTAACAAATTACCCTATTAATTTTCCCTAATCTAAGCATATTATTCTATCTTCCGCACTTTTATATATTAAAACTTACTCATATAAAACTATATTTTTATTATCATTTCTTATCATATACTTCACCTATTGTTTTGTCTTTGGATTAAATATAAGAGCCATTAAATATCCAAAAAATATTGCAGCTGTTATTCCTCCTGCTGCCCCTTTAATTCCTCCTGTAAAAGCTCCTATTAATCCCTCTTCTTTAACAGCCTTTATAGCTGCATCAGCTAAAGAATTTCCAAAGCTAGGTAATGGTACTGTTGCTCCAGCACCACCTATTTCTATAAGTTTATCATATATTCCAAATCCACCTAGTATTGCACCTAAAGTAACAAAAATAACTAATATTCTAGCTGGTGTTAATTTAGTAGTATCCATTAATATTTGAGCAATAACACATATTAAACCACCAACGATAAACGCACTTACATAATCCATAAAACTCTATTCCCCCTTCTATTTAAACTCAATAGCTACGGCATGAGCTATTCCTGGAATACTTTCACCTTGAAGTGAACTAGTTGTACTCATCAATGCACCTGTAGAAACCAATAACAAGCTTTTTATTTCTTTTTTCATAAGTTTTTTATAAAAATATCCACAAGTTACAACTGCTGAACATCCACATCCACTTCCACCAGCATCAGTTTTTTGTTCCTCATCGTTAAAAATCATATCACCACAATCTACATAATTATCTTTAACATCATATCCATACTCCAATAATAATTTAGTAGTTATATCTTTTCCTACCTTTCCAAGATCTCCTGTTGCTATAACATCATAATCTTTTGGTGTTCTTCCTGTATCCTTAAAATGATTATAAATAGTATCAACAGCAGCTGGTGCCATAGCAGCCCCCATATTATTTGTATCTTTTTCACCATAATCCTTAACAAGACCAGTAGTAACATAAGTTACTTCCGGATAATTTCCAGTTTTGCCTAGGACCATCGCTCCTGAACCTGTTACTGTCCATTGACATGTTGGACACCTTTGAGAACCATATTCTAGTGGAAATCTAAATTGTCTTTCTGCAGAACTAAAGTGTGATGAAGTAGATGCTACAACATAATTTGCAAACCCTCCATCTAAAAATAGAGATGCCATACTTAATGATTCAGACATTGTTGAACAAGCTCCATATAGACCTATAAAAGGTATATTTAATTCCCTTGCTGCAAAACCTGAAGATATTATTTGATTAAGTAAATCTCCCGCAAATAAATAATCTATTTTTTCTTCTGTTAACCCTGCACTACTTATTGCACTTTTAATTGCAGTGTACATCATTTCTGATTCAGCCTTTTCAAAACTATCCTTTCCTAAGGTATCATCACTTATTATTTGATGAAAATAATCTTTTAAAGGACCTTGCCCTTCTTTTGGTCCAACAATAGAATAAGTAGAAATTATTTTAGGTGGATTTTCTAACTTAATAGTTTGTTTTCCAACCTTTTTAACTTTTGTACTCATAAAAATTTTCCCTCCAATTTACACAATACCCCAAAGTCCAAGTATGTAATAAATTATTCCTATTATTACTGATGTGCCTATACCATATACTAATACAGGACCAGCTATAGTAAACATCTTTGCTGCTACACCAAAAACAAATCCTTCTTTTTTAAATTCAATAGCTGGTGAAACTACTGCATTAGAGAATCCAGTTATAGGTACTACAGTTCCTGCTCCTCCAAAAGTGGCAATTTTATCATACACACCTACCCCTGTTAATAATGCTCCTAAAAATATCATTATTATTGGTAGCCATGCTTTTGCTAATTCTTTATCTACACCAAACTTAATCATCATATTTAATATAAATTGACCTATAGTACAAATACTTCCTCCAACTAAAAAGGCCAATACTATATTTTTAAAATACTTTGGCTTTGGTTTCATCTCCTTTGAAAGTTGTTCATACTTACTTATTATCTTCTCTTCTTCATTCTTACTAAACTTACTCAAAAAAACCAATCTCCTTTCTTAATTAAATATAGTATTCCTCTAAAATAAAAAATAAATCACTAAAATAAAAATCTGCATTAAATAATAAAATTATTACTTAATGCAGATCTTAAATCTTTTATATTCTTTTTTGTCCATAGTTTATATTCATCCTTCTTCGAGTTGTTTTCTCATCTCACCTAATACTTTTTTTTCTATTCTAGATACTTGAACTTGACTTATTCCAAGCATTTTTGCAACTTCTATTTGAGTTTTATCTTTAAAATATCTTAATACTATAATTTGCCTTGATTTATTATCTAAATTTTTTAGAGCTTCTTTTAATGCAATTCTATCAGTTAAATTTTTATCTTCTACCGCATTTTCACTTAGCTTATCTATAAGTAAAACTGGAGAACCATCATCATGATGGATAACATCATATAAATATTGTAAACTTGCTGATGATTCTAATGCAAAGAGTATTTCTTCTTTATCAATCCCTGAATATTCAGCTAATTCTTCTATTGTTGGATTTCTATCTAATTTTTTAGTTAAATATTCTTTATCAAAATGTAACTTTTTAGCTAAACTTTTTACATTTCTGCTTACTTTAATTATTCCATCATCACGCAAAAATCTCTTTATTTCTCCTAGTATCATAGGAACTGCATATGTTGAAAATTTTACATTATATTTATTATCAAAATTTTTTATTGCTTTAACAAGCCCTATTGATCCTATTTGAAAAATATCTTCATACTCATAACCTCTGTTCATAAACTTTTTACAAACAGAGGTTACTAAAGGCAAATTCATTTCTATTACCTTATTCATCGCTTCAGAATCACCTTGTCTTGCTAATAAAATTAAGCGTGCGTTGTCTTCATAATTATATTCCTCTCTTTTTAGATTGCTACTCTCCATAAAATTCCCCTAACTTATAGCATTAAATTTCTTCTTCATAATAACGGTTGTACCACTTCCTTTATGACTTATTACTTCTAATTCATCCATAAATGTTTCCATAACGGTGAATCCCATACCTGATCTTTCTAATTCAGGTCTAGATGTATAAAGTGGCTCTCTTGCCTTATCAATATCATCAATTCCTGTTCCATGGTCTATAATAGCAATTGTTACCTCATTATCATGTAAAGATGCTTCTATTCTGATTATACCCATTTTTTTACTTTCATAACCATGAATTATAGAATTTGTTACTGCTTCTGATACTGCTGTTTTTACATCTGATATTTCTTCTATAGTTGGATCTAACTGAGCTACAAAAGCTGCTATGGCAACTCTTGCAAAACTCTCATTTTGAGATCTACTTTCAAATTCTATATTTACTTTATTTTCTCTCATCACTAAATCCCTCCATTACATACTTTCAACAGCTTCACTTACGCTACTGTACGAATTTATAATTTTATAAAGCCCTGAAAGTTTAAATACCTTATCTACTCTTTTATTTACGTTAACTACACATACTTTTCCATCTCTATTTTGTAATTTTTTAAATCTTCCTATTACTACTCCTATTCCTGAACTATCCATAAATGTTACTTCTTCAAAATCCATTATAACCTTTTGAATATTATCTCTTTCAATTCTATCATCAATCTTTACTCTTACTTCTTCAGCACTATGATGGTCTAATTCTCCAATAAAAAAAACAACTAATTTATCATCAATCTTATTAAATTTTAAAAACATAAAAATTAACTCTAAAACCTATTATTTAGAGTCAGCACCTCCATTCCCTTCTTTTTCCATAATTTTAACATATTGTATATTTTCTAGTCAATTAATTTATTGCATTATTGCTAAAACATACTTAAAAATAACGAAATTTAGTAAACAAAATGGTAAATAGAAATTAAGGTATTAAATTTATTTAATACTATGAATAAAAAGTGTTATTTATCTTCTATTCACTACTTAATTATCTATTTACCATAATAACAAATTCTATATACTTTATAATTAATTTACTCATAAACCTTAAAGTTATATTTAAAATTTAAGTTGTTAATTCTTTTCTTTATTTTTGTATTTTTCTATTTCTCTTTGAACCTCCTCATAAAACTGTTCTACACTTTCTCCATCATTTAATAACAATACTTCTATTGCATCATTTAAATTATCCATTGTATATATGTGAAAATCTCCATTTGCTATAGAATCTTCTACTTCTGATTTTAATATAATTTCATCCTTATTAGCTGAAGGTATTAATACACCCTTATTTTCTATAGTATCTATCATTTCACATACCTTAAAGAATCCTTCTATTTTTTCATTTACACCACCAATAGCTTGAACCTCTCCAAATTGATTTATAGAACCTGTTACTGCAATATTTTGTTTAATTCCTCTTTTACTTAATGCTGATAGTATACATATAATTTGTGCAACAGATGCACTATCTCCTTCTACCAATCCATATGTTTGCTCAAAGCTTAGATGAAAATCAACAGGTATTTCTTCATATGGATTTAATAAATTAGTTAATAATCCTTTTAATATACTAATGGATTTTTCATGTATTTTTCCACTTAAATTACTTTCTTTTTGTATATCAAAAATTCTACCTGTACCTTTATAAGCAACACAAGTAATTCTCATAGGTTTACCGAAAGTGCAATAACCACTATCTAATACTGCTAATCCATTTATTACTCCGACCTTTACTCCTTTTATATCAATAAGAATCTTCTTTTCTTCATATCCACTCATTACTTCTTTTTCTATAAGTTCCTCTTCATATACAGCCTCAATTACCTCTTTTTCAGTAATAAGCATATTACCTTTTTCTTTTGCAAAATTATTTGATAAAATTAATACTTTATCTATAAAATCATTTTCAATAAATAACTTTTGCCTATTACTACTCTTTCTACATAAATATTTAATGATTTCATTTATTCCATTATCACTTATGTTAAAAAGATTATCTTTTCTTATTTTTTCATTTATTATATTTTTAACTTCACTTAAAGAGTTATTATTAATTTTTATTATAGATGTAAATTCAGCTCTTAATGGGAATAATGATCTAAAGTCCTCATCTGAATTATATAAAATATCATAAGATTCATAATCACCAACTATTATAACTTTAACCTTTACCGGTATAGGATTTGGTTTTAGTCCATTAATATTTATAAATTCTAGATAGCTTTTATTTGTATCAAAAGATAGAGTATTTGATAATAGTATCTTTTTTAAATAATAATAGCTCATAGGATTTGATATTAATGAGTTTAATCTTAATATTAAACATCCCTCATTTGCTTTAAGTATGGATCCTGCATTTATAAGTGATATATTAGTTGTATACATTCCATTATGATTTTCATATTCTATAAGCCCAATTAAATTATTCAAATTAGGGTCTTCTTCGTATATTACAGGTGGTGAAAATACATTTGTATTATCAACTATAACTTTTACATCATATTTATTTAGAATTTCATATATTTCATTTTCATCATCCTCTATATTCATTGTATAGCACTCTATTATATCTTCTTCTATACAATTAAATAGTCTTTCTAAGTATTCATAAGAATCATCATCTGTAATAAATTCTAATAATGCGTCATCCTTTGCTTCCTCCATTTGTGTTGAAAGATATTTAGAATAAATCTTCTTTAACCTTTTTATTGACTTAACTTCAATTTCTTTTAATTCTTCTAAAATGGACTCTGCCTTTTTTTTAAGTGTACTAGCCTTTGCTACTATTACATTTTTATTTTCTTCTTCAAGGTTATCATATTCTTTTTCTGTCATAGCTTCATCACCACTTAATGGTATAAACGCAAAGCCTTTATTTGTAGCTTTAACCTCAAAGCCTTCATCTTTAGCCATTTTCATTAATTCATTTAAATAATTATTTCTCTTTGTTTGAATCTCCTCAACCAAATAGTCCTTTTCATCATTAGTAGAATCACTATAAAAATCATCAATTGCTTCTAAATAACTATTTTTTATATTATCTACAGCTTCTTTTAATTTATTTCCTTGTCCATTAGATACAAATATTGCTTCTGGCTTATTTATATCTTCTAAAGTGACATAACATATATCTCTAGGTGCTTCTAAATCTTTATATTTTTCTTCTACAAATTTAATAAGTTCATTTAACTTATCTCTTGAAAAAGTATCTATTAAATATAAATTGTACCCCTCTTTATCTATACTTAGTGCTCTTTCAATTTTCCTATATGCATTATTAAACTCAGAAATGCCCTTTGTTCCTTCTTTATCTTCATTGTCTGTTACTGATATTTTAAATTTTATTTCTGATGGAGTTAATTCTCTTTTCATAACCCTCCCCATTATAGGTAAAATCATTCTATTTTTTTATTGATTCACCTTTGATACAGTAGTATATATTATATTAATATTCTTATTAAATTATTTTAGGTAATATTTTTTAAAAAAGCTCTTATTTTTTATAAAATTTATTTGAAAACAAAAAAAAGAGCTAAAATAGCTCTTTTTTATTATATTAATAGTTTGAATTTGATTTTGTTCCTTCACAAATTGCAATTGATGCTGAAGCACCTATTCTTGTAGCTCCATTTTCAATCATAAGCTCTGCATCTTCTCTACTTCTAACTCCACCAGAAGCTTTAACTCCCATATCAGGTCCTACTGTTTCTCTCATTAATTTGATATCTGAAGCTGTAGCTCCACCTGTTGAGAATCCAGTAGAAGTCTTAACAAAGTCAGCACCTGCTTCTTTAGATAATTCACAAGCTATAACCTTTTCTTCATCTGTTAAAAGGCAAGTTTCTATTATTACCTTTGTTAATGCTTTTCCCTTAGCTGCATCTACTACTGCTTTTATATCATTTTTTACATATTCTAAGTTTCTTTCTTTTAACTTACCTACATTGATAACCATATCAACTTCAGTAGCACCTTTTGCAATAGCATCTGCTGTTTCAAACGCTTTAACTTCTGTTGTATTTGCACCTAAAGGAAATCCTATAACTGTACATACATCAACATCAGTTCCTTCTAAAACATTTGCTGCAACGCTAACCATCGCAGGATTAACACATACAGATGCAAAATTATATTCTACAGCTTCTTTACAAAGCTTAATAACTTCCTTTTCAGTAGCTTCTGCTTTTAATATTGTGTGGTCGATCATTTTAGCTATTTGTGCCTTATCCATATCTAATACCTCCAAAGTAATTTTATAGTAGCCCCTTATTATTATAATTGATATTTGTAGTATTTAAAAGATTTTTAAGTTATTTTTGTTAATATTGTCTTTAAAACAGTGTTAATTGTTCGGTTTTTTCTTCTCTTATACTAGAAACCGAAACTCCAATTAGCCTTATTCCACCTAAAAAATCCTCAGCTTCAATTATCTCTTTTACAACATTAAATATCACATCATAATCGTTTGTGTAATATCCTATAGTCCTACTCCTTGTATGACTTTCAAAATTGCTTGTTTTATATTTAACTGTTATAGTTTTTATAAATACATTCCTTCTTTTTAATTCTTCTCTTAACTCTATACAAAATGCATTTGCATAAGAAATAATCTCTTCTTTCTCTTCTGTATTAAATTTTAAAGTTGTTTCTCTTCCATAAGATTTTCTATCTCTATTAACTTTTAATTCTCTATTATCAATACCTCTTATCCTATCATATATTTCTAACCCCTGCTTACCAAAATACTCAACAAAAAATTCTTTAGGCATGGGGTATAAATCTTCTATTTTAAACATTCCCATATTATTAAGCCTTTTTACAGATTTTTCACCTAAACCATATATTTTTGATATAGATAATGGCTTTAATATTTCTGGAATCATATCCTTATTTATAATCATTATTCCATTTGGTTTATTCCAATCAGATGCAAGCTTTGCTAAAAATTTATTATAGGATATTCCAATGGATAAAGTTAATCCCAATTCACTGTATACTCTTTTTTTTATATAATTAGCTGCTTCTATTCCGCTTTTAAAATTACTATATGTTATATCTAAAAATGCTTCATCAATAGATAAAGGCTCTATTATAGATGTTACTTCTTTAAAAATATTAAATATTTTGTTTGATACTTCCTTATACCTAGAATATCTTACCTTAAGGTATATTCCTTGTGGACATAACTTTTGTGCAATAAAAATAGGCATAGCAGATTTAACTCCAAACTTTCTAGCTTCATAAGAGCAAGTAGATACAACTCCTCGTTCACTTACTCCTCCCACTATTACTGGTTTTCCTTTAAGTTTTTTATTATCATTTTGTTCAACAGATGCAAAAAAAGCATCCATATCCACATGTAAAATAATTTTATCCAAATCTTCCACCTAGTATACTACTTCTTCAAATATGCCCTTATTTTTACTGTTTATAAATGAAAAAATACCTTGTGCTAATAATTCATCTAAATATCTTTTTTTATTTGACATTGTACAAAAAGATACTATAACTATAGCAATAATAGTTCTAAAGCCTTTATCCATATAATACTCATATTCGCCTTCTTCATCACATAAATACTCAATTACTCCTTCTACTATATCTACATTTCTTCTTGGATTATGATTTGATAACACTCCAACTAAAGGTAGAAATTGATTTGCAATTTTTATATTTCTTTTTTGCAACTCTAATATAAATTGCATACTTCTATACATTTCTCCTGATGAACCATTTAAAATTATTGCATTTGCAAGACTTTGAACACCATTTTTAGATCTTATATTAGAATCTGCAATATGTTCAAAAATATTCTCAATAAAATCGTCTACAGTATCAGCGCCAATATTATTTATTACCCATAAAGCACATAATAAATAATCATCCTCATTAGTTATATTAGAATACTTTTCTTTTAAAAGTGTGTATACTTCTTTTATTTCCTTTACAAGTTCTCTTTTTTCTTTAACTCTACTATACTTACTTATAGTAAATGCAGTTAAAGCTAAATATGACCCTGAAATAAATCCTTCTTCTTCTAAAATCTCCATAGTATCATACATATCTTCTATAAATTCTTCTTGATTATCTCTATCAATTACCGCAATCATTAATGAAATTATATTTAACGCATCTCCCCTAAAAGGTGATAGTCTTGGTGTAGTAGCTTTAATATACTTTCTTATTTCCTTAACTCTAGCTACAGGTATTTCTCTTTCATAATGTGAAAACACTAATGATGCATAATGATTTATAATATCCCCATCGTTTCTTAAAGCTTCCTTTGCTAATCTGTAATTATCAATTGTAGTCTGTATTCTGTCAATCAGAAACTTGTCCATTTATTTATCTCTCCCCATAACTCTATAAAGCATAACTTATTTTTATTTGCTAAAAATAAAAATTTATTCACCTTTATTATACTATGGATTTGTGTCAATATTATATCATTTTTTAATGTAATTTTATTGATATTAAAGAATTTTATGGTTGTAGCTTTTGTCAATTTTTGTTACTATATTAATAATGCATATATTCAATATTTATTAATTAAGGGGGCAAAAAAATGAATATTATTGTAACTAAATTTGGTGGAAGCTCTTTAGCTGATGCTACTCAATTTAAAAAAGTAAAAAATATCTTAGAAGAAAATCATAACAGAAAATATATTATTCCATCTGCACCAGGTAAAAGATTTTCTAAAGATTTTAAGATAACAGACTTACTTTACCTTTGTCATGCACATGTAAAATCCAGTATACCTTTAGATGATGTATTCAAATTAATTGCTGAAAGATACAAAGGTATTGCTGATGAGCTTAACTTATCTATAGATTTAGAATACCACTTAAATATTATAAAAGAAAACATAGAAAATGGGGCTTCTATGGATTATGCAGCAAGTAGAGGTGAGTATTTAAATGGTTTAATCCTTGCAAATTATTTAAACATAGATTTTATAGATGCTAAAGATGTAATTAAATTTGATAACCATGGATCTTTAAATTCTGAAAAAACTTATAGTTTATTAAAAGACAAGCTTTCTACTTGTAAAAGAGCTGTAATTCCTGGTTTTTATGGTTCTAACGAAAATGGAGATATCGTCACCTTCTCTAGAGGTGGATCAGATGTAACTGGTGCTTTAGTTGCTGCTAGTTTAAATGTAGATTTATATGAAAACTGGACTGATGTTTCAGGTTTTTTAATGGCTGATCCTAGAATAGTTGAAAGTCCAAAAAAAATAAAAACCATAACTTATGGTGAACTTAGAGAGTTATCATATATGGGTGCATCTGTTCTTCATGAAGATGCAGTTTTTCCTGTAAGAAATGCGGGTATTCCTATCAATATTAGAAATACTAATAACCCAGAAGATGAAGGAACTCTTATTGTAAATAAAAAAGATATTCATACTAATACTATAACTGGTATTGCAGGAAAACAAAATTTCACTGTAATTTCTATAGAAAAAGCAATGATGAATTCTGAACTTGGTTTTTGTAGAAAAGTACTTACAATATTAGAACAGCATGGTATATCATTTGAAAATATGCCTTCTGGAATTGATACAGTATGTGTTGTTATTTCTGATGCTAACTTAAAAAATAAAACTAATATAGTTGTAGATGAAATTAAAAGATCCTGTAATCCTGATTCTATAGTTGTATATCCAAATATGGCTTTAATTGCAACTGTAGGTAGCGGTATGGCATATACCAAAGGTGTTGCTTCAAAAATCTTTACTGCACTTTCTGATGCCGATATAAATATAAGAATGATAGACCAAGGTTCAAGCGAAATTAATATTCTTGTTGGTATAGAAAATGAAGATTTTGAAAAAGGAATTAATGCTATTTATAAAGTGTTTAATAATTAAATTATACAATATTAATAAAAGTAGAGTTTAAATTACAATAGGTATAAACTCTACTTTTAATTTCTTAATTATTTTATTCCCAAGTTTTCCAAGTTTCTATAGCATATCCTACTGTAGCATCTTTCCCATTTCTTACTATTGGTGTCACGTAAAGCGATGGATTCTTTAAAAGTATTTCTTCTCTCATTTCAGAACTTCTTATTTTATCCATGTTTAATTTAGTATAATCTTTAGCTGATTTATTAATTAAATTTTCAAGTCCTACTACTTTTTTTACACTTTGTAATTCACCTTTACTTAAAGCTTTTTCTTTTAAATCTATAAATTGAAATTTAATTCTTCTCTCTTTAAAAAATCTTTCAGCTTTTTTCGTATCATTACACTTCTTTGTTCCAAAAATTTGTATATTCATTATTATTACTCTCCTATTAAATAATAAATATTATAACATAAAAATAAACACACCCCATTTAATTTTTTTCTTAAATGAAGTGTGCTATATTTTATAATTAATTAATCTATATAGATTAATCTATACTTTACCACCTATTATTAAATGGCTTATTTAGCGTGCTCTTCTACAGCAACTGCAACAGCAACTGTCATACCAACCATTGGGTTATTACCAGCACCGATTAATCCCATCATTTCTACGTGAGCAGGAACTGATGAAGAACCAGCGAATTGAGCATCTGAGTGCATTCTTCCCATAGTATCTGTCATACCGTAAGAAGCTGGACCTGCAGCCATGTTATCTGGGTGAAGAGTTCTACCAGTACCACCACCTGATGCAACTGAGAAGTACTTCTTACCTAATTCCATACATTCTTTTTTGTATGTTCCAGCAACTGGGTGTTGGAATCTTGTTGGGTTAGTTGAGTTACCAGTGATTGATACGTCAACACCTTCGTGATGCATTATAGCAACACCTTCTCTAACGTCATTTGAACCGTAGCAGTTAACCTTAGCTCTTGGTCCGTTAGAGTAAGCTTTTGAATTAACGATTTCTAACTTACCAGTGAAGAAATCGAAGTTAGTTTCAACGTAAGTGAATCCATTGATTCTTGAAATTATCTTAGCAGCATCTTTTCCAAGACCGTTTAAGATAACTCTTAATGGTTCTTTTCTTACTTTGTTAGCTTTTTCAGCTATTTTGATAGCACCTTCAGCAGCAGCGAAAGATTCGTGTCCTGCTAAGAATGCGAAACATTTAGTTTCTTCTCTTAAAAGCATAGCTCCTAAGTTACCGTGTCCTAAACCAACTTTTCTGTCATCAGCAACAGAACCTGGGATACAGAAAGCTTGTAACCCCTCTCCGATAGCTTCAGCAGCATCAGCAGCTTTTGTGCAACCTTTCTTTATAGCGATTGCAGCACCTAAAACGTATGCCCAAGCAGCATTTTCGAATGCGATTGGTTGAGTTTCTTTAACGATTTTATATGGATCTATTCCATACTCATCACATACAGCTTTAGCATCTTCTAATGTTTTCATTCCATACTTTTCTAAAACTGGAGTGATTTGTCCTATTCTTCTTTCATAACTTTCAAATAATGCCATGTTAAAATTCCTCCTTACAAATTATTCGTGTCTTGGATCGATTAATTTAACAGCGTCAGCAACTCTTCCGTATTGACCTGCAGCTTTTTCTAATGCTTCGTTAGCATCCATTCCCTTACCGATCATTTCCATCATTTTTCCTAGGTGAACGAACTTGTATCCGATGATTTCATTATCTTCATCTAAAGCGATTTTAGTAATGTATCCTTCAGCCATTTCTAAATATCTTGGACCTTTTTCTAAAGTTCCGTAAGTTGTACCAACTTGAGATCTTAATCCCTTACCTAAGTCTTCTAATCCAGCTCCGATTGGTAATCCACCTTCAGAGAAAGCAGTTTGAGATCTTCCGTATACTATTTGTAAGAATAATTCTCTCATTGCTGTATTTATAGCATCACAAACTAAGTCTGTGTTTAAAGCTTCTAATATAGTTCTTCCTGGTAATATTTCTGAAGCCATAGCAGCTGAGTGAGTCATTCCTGAACATCCAACTGTTTCAACTAATGCTTCTTGGATAACTCCACCTTTAACGTTTAAAGTTAATTTACAAGCTCCTTGTTGAGGTGCACACCAACCTATTCCGTGAGTTAACCCTGAAATATCTGATATTTGTGTAGCTTGTACCCATTTTCCTTCAACTGGAATTGGAGCACATGCATGATTAGCGCCTTTAGCAACAACGCACATTTCTTCAACTTCTTTTGAATACATCATTATATTTATTCCTCCCTAATTAATATTAGTTATAGTTTGTCTCAAATATATGTAAATATCTAGACTATACCTAACTGGGTCAAGATTCATCCCGCTGGGAATAAATCCATCCTACCCTTATATAATAACAGATGAATCAATCTGTAACAATAAGAAAATGATATTTTTTTATCATATTGCTAAAATTTATTATTTATTTTTTTGAAAATTATGTTAAAAATCCTCCTTAAAAATGAAATTGATAATTATTATCAATTAAGTTGATATTTATTTATAAATTTTGGTATAATTAAACAAATTATTGATAATGATTCTCATTTTATTAATGTTTCATTTATCTATACTTATATTTTCTATTATTAGGAGGATTTTAAAATGAAAAATGTTGTAGAAATAATAAATATTATTGCAAGACAAATTCTTGACTCAAGATGTTTTCCAACTGTAGAAGTTGAAGTTATTCTTGAAGATGGAACTATAGGAAGAGCTGCTGTCCCATCTGGTGCTTCTACTGGTATATACGAAGCAGTTGAATTAAGAGATGGAAATAAAGATTACTTTATGGGTAAAGGTGTTCAAAATGCAGTAAAAAATGTAAATGAAGTAATTGCAAAAGAACTTATAGGATATAATGTATTTGATCAAACTGCTATAGATAAAAAATTATTAGAATTAGATGGTACTGATAATAAAAGTTCTTTAGGGGCTAATGCAATTTTAGGCGTTTCTTTAGCTGTAGCTCAAGCAGCTTCTAACTTCTTAGGACTTCCTTTATATCAATATGTTGGTGGTGTAAATGCAAAAGTTTTACCAGTACCAATGATGAATATAATCAATGGTGGTTCTCATGCTGATAATTCTGTTGACTTACAAGAGTTCATGGTTATGCCATTAGGATTCGATTCATTTGATAAAGCTATACAAGCTTGTGCTGAAGTTTATCATTCATTAAAGAAAACTTTAAATGATAAAGGTTACTCAACTGGTGTTGGTGATGAAGGTGGATTTGCTCCAAACTTAAAATCAAATGAAGAAGCTATCGAAATTATATTAGAAGCTATAACTAACGCTGGATATGAACCTGGAAAAGATATGTTTATAGCTATAGATGCTGCATCTTCAGAATACTATAAAGATGGTAAATACGTTTTAGAACATGAAGGTAAAACTTTAACTGCAGCTGAAATGGTTGACTTTTTAGAAGAATGGGTTAATAAATATCCTATTATATCTATCGAAGATGGTATGGCTGAAGAAGATTGGGAAGGTTGGAAACTGTTAACTGAAAGAATTGGAGATAAAGTCCAACTAGTTGGAGATGACTTATTCGTTACTAATACTACTAGATTAGAGGATGGTATTAAAAGAGGTGTAGCTAACTCAATTTTAATTAAGTTAAATCAAATTGGTACTTTAACTGAAACATTAAACGCTATAGAAATGGCTAATAGAGCTGGATATACTGCAGTTATTTCACATAGATCAGGAGAAACTGAAGATACTACTATAGCAGATTTAGTTGTAGCTGTAAATGCTGGACAAATTAAAACTGGTGCTCCTGCTAGATCAGAAAGGGTTGCTAAATATAATCAACTTATAAGAATTTCTGAAGAGTTAAGTGATGTTGCTGAATATAGAGGAAGAAAAGCTTTCTTTAATATAAAATAATTTCTACTTTAAATATCTTAAATACCTTTTATTATATGGTAAATTCAATTAACTTATTTTAAATTTCTATTTATGTAAAAGGATGATGCGGGAAAAGTATCATCCTTTTTAATATATAATAAATTTTATTCATTTAATATATATTTTTATCCTAATGCTACATCTAAAATCATCATTGTTATAAATCCAAGTATTAATCCTATTGTTGTTAAAGCCTTATTTTCAATAGATGCTTCTGGCAATAGTTCTGAACCTACAACTGAAATCATAGCTCCAGCTGAAAATGCTAAGAAAAATGGCAACATACTTCTAACACTCATTGCTGCTATTGCTCCTAGTACTCCTGCTATTGGTTCAACAATACCTGATGCTTGCCCATAAAAAAAGCTTTTTGTTCTAGATAATCCCTCTCTTCTCAAAGGCAAAGAAACCGCTGCTCCTTCAGGAAAGTTTTGCAATCCTATCCCTAATGCCAAACTCATTGCTGCTCCTATTGTTGCTGATGGTATTCCAGCTGCTACACCTCCAAATGCAACTCCAACAGCTAATCCTTCTGGTATGTTATGAAGAGTTACTGCAACAACTAATAATATACTCTTCTTATACTTTTGTACTATAGAATCCCTTGCAATTTCATCACTTTGTGTAATTACCCCATAAGAATACTTATCCATCATTTTATCTGCTAATATTATAAATACACCACCAGTAAAAAAGCCTATAGCTGGTAGTATAATTTGACTATATCCTAACTCCGAACATAACTCTATAGCTGGATTTAATAATGACCAAAAACTTGCTGCAACCATTACCCCAGCACCAAATCCAAGCATACAATTTAAAATTTTTCTATCAACTGTCTTAAAGAAAAATACCAAACATGCACCCAACGCTGTTATTGCCCATGTAAATATTGTTGCAACTAACCCCTGCATTATTGGAGTTAAATTCATAAACCACTCCATACCTTTGTTTTCCCCTCTTTACACATAGCTTATCATCATATTAACACTATATTGCAAATTACTACAATTTGTTACTATTTATGTTTTTTCTTGGCGTATAAAAAACATTGACATTCATTTTGCCACATGTTAACATTACTTATATAATATTTGCCGACATGGCGGAACTGGCAGACGCACATGACTCAAAATCATGCGGGAAACCGTGTGGGTTCGATTCCCACTGCCGGCACCACATTATATATCTAACAAGTCAAAAGCCTTGATATTACTAGTTTCTGTAATGTTAAAGCTTTTTATTTTTGTAAATTTCCCACTATTTTTCCCACTTCTAATAAAAAAAGAACTCTATTTCTAGAATTCTTTCTATATTGTGAGTTAATATTTATATTTAGAAAATAGCTTGTACCATTATAAATATTTATTAATTGTCGGTATTTTGTCGGTCTAAACACCCATTTTTATACTAGCTGAAAACTTAATTACAATAACAATCTTTAAATCTCAAATTTTAAATATAATTTTTAATATTTTCATCAAAAGTGGCAAAATTTTTGAAATGTAAGATAACTAACTGTAGCTCCTACAACGCTACATATTAATGCAATACTTATTGTTTCCACCTTTACACCTTCCTTTAATTCCCCAAACGTTTGGACATTTAAAATATAAAAAAGAAGCTAGATTTTACTCTAACTTCTTGCTTATTTTTTTATTTACTTTTACGAACAATTTAAATCAATTACGTATTAAAAAATACCGCATATTCTTTTTGAATAATACAGTCTTTTTATTAATTTTATATTTAACTCTAGCTTAGTAATACTTTAATATTATTCTCCATTAAGAACTCTCTTTAAAGCTGAATCTATAGTATCCGTATCATCTGGATATTTTATATGCAATGCTGTTGATTCTGCAATAGCAGCAGAGTATGAGGTTTGTACTGACTGCTTAATATGAGAATCATCAATAGAATCAATATAATCCTGTTGACGTTGTTTAGCTTCTTTTATTATCTTATAATATTCTTCTTCTGTTAAGCTTTGTTTTACATCTTCCTGCATATTTTCCTTTATAGAATATTGAAGACTGTCTAAACTAAACTTATTGCTGAAGTCTTTTCCGTTTATAGTTAAAATAATTTCAAATTCACCAGTAGTTGCGTCTGCTGTAGGTACTTGGGATAGATAATGAATTCTTTTTGTTTCCAAAGGATTTATTAAAGCATATTTTTCTAAATTAGTTCCATCAGTACTTTCTACAAGGGAAAGACAAGGATACTCAACATTTTTGATTTTTATTCTTGTATTTATCATATCTCCAGCTACTTCAGCTTTATTCATCAAGCTATATACTTCAAAGATTACATCTATATAGATATTCTCATCACTTTCTACAATATAGGTGGTAGAGTTCTTGTTGCTAATTGGAGGCTTAATTTTTCGACCCGCATTAATTTCAGCTAAAGAATATTCACAGATTCCAGAAACTTTATTACGTCCTCCTGCAACAACAAACAATTCAGGATTGTTAATATTCTTATTTTCAGTATTCTCTTCATCTATAACATTGTCACTACCTTGATTTATATTATTCTTTTCTTCTTCTCCAGGTAAACTATCTTGATTTCTATTACCTTCTTCTTTTTCTATAGATGTTTGAGTTTCTTTATTAGATTTAGAAATGTTATATTTTTGTTCGCATGAGATAAGAGAAAAAGATAATAATGTTAATAATAATAATTTTAAAATTAGCTTTTTATTCATTTCAAATCTCCTCACAATATAATACAATTATGAGTTAATTATAGCATATTTTGTAAATACCATACTATTTAATTTTCAAAAATTACTTTTCCAATTTTGCAAGTATTTCTATAACTTCTTCTCTATATCTAACTGGTACTTGCTCTATTGTTTTAAGTCCTCTTTGTACCAAATCACTCATAATTGAAGGATTTTTCACACATATTTTTATTAATAAACTTTCATTTTTTCATTAACTCATATATCTCATATTCACTTATAGTACGCATGAAAGAATATAAAATAAATTCACTTACAGTCATTCCTTTTTTTCTTGCTATAGTTTTTATTTTTAATTTTTCATCTTCTGAAACTCTTATCTGGATTAATTCTTTTTTACTCATTTATCTACATCTCCAACGCTAATTTGTAATACTTGTAATTACAATATCATAGCTCTATAAGAAAAATTAGTCGGACTTTAGGGCATATGCCCTACTTTCAAAACATAAATTTAGACAAAAAAATTAGGGCATATTCCCCTAAAAATAAAAAAGATTATATCTTTAATAGACATAATCTTTTTTAACTTCCTTGGTCAATTTAGTTATTGCACCTCACTTACTGGTGGAGATTTACCGCTCTTTTAGTTTCTCGCTTAATGGTGGAGATTCACCCATTTTTATTATATTATAATTAATCAATTAGGCCCATTAAAGCCCTTAAATAACATTATACCAAAATTAAATAGTAAATTATAGGATTTTATTACTATTTATTCCTTGATAAAATTTAACTATAATTATTTTGAAATTAAGGGAGAGGATAATATGGAAAACTTATTCAAAAAAATCGCTTTAACTCTAACATTAACTATGTTTAGTACAATGATTCCTTTTTCAGTTAAAGCTAGTGCTGAAGAAAATCAAAACCCAATCACAAGAGCATGGCCTGGAAGACCTGGAGGGAATGGTGATGGCTCAGAAGAATGGTTACAAGGAAACTATGGAGAACCTAATGGACCATTTAAAACTTTATATACTAGTCAAGGTCGTGTGTCAGATCTAAATACCCAACAATCAGTTGCAGATGGAATAGGCGTTGCAATAGTAGACTTATTATCAGGAAATGTATTCAAAGGAACAGCTGCTTTAATAACTAGCGGAGCAATTTCAGCTATGGGAATTGCAGCAACTATAAAAGGTTATTATGATGGGAATTACTATAAATCAGTAACATATATTTCTGGAAGATGTATGAAAACAGTAATAACAACTTATGAATACAACAACTATACTGGATATATAAAAACATATGAAAAGTGGACAAAATGGTAAAAAAATTTTCAAAAAAATTTTTATATTCTTCTCATACATTAGGATATATTTGTTCAATTCTAATTAGAAACAATAATAATTTATACTTATTCATAATGCCAATTCTATTTTCATTTATATCTCTTATTATTTATATAGTTTTATATAAAAATAAAATAAATGAAAAATATATACTAATCCATATTTTAATAGATTTTGCATTTCTAATATGGATGACTTATTTTTTATAAAAACTAAATTAATTACAAAAATAATAATAGAAATAGAGTAAAAATATTTACTCTATTTCTAGCTCATCCACTAACTTTTTATTAACCTTTTCCTTTTCTTCAGGCGTAAGCTCTCTTATATTACTATTTTCATACTCATTCTTCGCCCATAAATAGCACATCATAATTTCATAATACACTCTACCATCTATTAAATCCCCACTAATTCCTGGTGGGTCTTCATGTATTTTATATTCAGCTAATTTTACTGGTAAAACTGTTGCCATTGGGTGACCTATTAAAAAACCACAATCTGTTGGTACTCTATTTGATGTTACTTTTAAAACAGACATTCCATCATATTCAGCTATTATTCCTTTTATTTTCATATCATGACCTATGTCAGTTTCCATTGCTATATCTTTTGATTTTTTTATTACTCTATATGTTGCTGGAGTAACTAATAAAAATCTAACTTCTTGTGGTACTTCGCTTTCGTCTAATGCTTCTGTTCCTGAATCCACCACCATTAAACTAATACATAATCAAAGTCATATTACATATTTTAAGTAGATTATCTTCTTTTTTAATAGATTATAATTCATTACTAATCTCACTTATCACTCTTTTAAATCTAATATATATGTAATTTGTTCTGAAAATGACATTAATTCCTCTAATTCTGAATCAAATATATATCTTATTTCTGATTTATTATTCCCTCTTATTTCTGCTAAACAGCCACTATAAGCTGGTTCTACAGTTAAAATTGATACCTCAGTTAAATCAATATCTACTAGATATCTTCTTTTCAAGCCATTTTTTAGATTTTCCCACTTATCTTTTTTGGCAAAAAATCCAAATGACCAACCTTTTATATTATTTAATCTAGCCTCTTTTATAACTTCTTTATCATAAATTCTACATTTAACCCTTAATCCTATTGCATCTTCATACAATTCTAAATTACCTTTTTTAATTGATCCTAATTCTTTTTCTTCCTCATGATTAAATAATAATTTAACATCATCAGCTTTTCTTAATGCCCTACTCCAAACTCTTGGTAATACTTGTTCAATAAAATCGCCAGTAGCAGCATGTATTTTTTTACTATCCCTAGCAACTGCATTTACATATCCTTCTACTAGAATAGAATCTTTTTTCACCCTAATTTCCATAAAATTATTCCTTATTAACTATAGATTTTAATATTTCAAAAACACTGTTAGGATTTGTTGAACATACATCGAAAGCTGTCCTACTATATCCACAGTTAGTAATATTTGTACCTTTCAATATGTCACTTGATATTTTAACGCATTGTGTCTTTAAAAGATTCTTTCTACCTCTTGCAAAAGTTATATATTCCTTGAGTTTTTTTTCAGATTCTTTTATTTCAGCTAGTTTCTCAATAGCTGAATTTATTTCTTTATCATATTTAGACTCTATTTCTTCTAAATCATTAATCATTTTTAATATATCACATGCAAACAATCCAGTAATGCTAGCTCTTAAATATTCTATTTCTTCTCTTGTTTCTGAAATCTCATTATTTAACTTCTTTATATCTTTTCTAAGCTTAAATACATTAGATAATTTCTCTTTATCATTTTCTGGATCTTCCTCAGTTAATATTTTTCTTTCAACTTTCTTCAATTCTTCAAGTAATAATTTCTCTTTTTCTTCTCTATCTTTAATTTCTTTTTTAATAGTTTCTTGCTTTCCATTATATTTATTGAAAATATTATTAATTTCTTTATCATAATTCTTAAACATATTTTTACCACCTTCTGATTTTTTTACATTTTTCACATTAATATTTCTCATTTTCGGGGATTTTTTTTACCTGAAGTTTAATACGGGTATTTTTATCTTTCTTTTTTAACATTTTTATGGCCCCCGGGGTATCACTCCTAGCATATTAATCTTACTGGAGCATCGTATATTTTTTTAAATAAAATATACAAATTACTGTATTCTTTTTATAGGAGCAAAAGAAATTTTAATATAAGTAGTGTTGTTGTGTTTACTTATTATTAAAATATCTTTGCTTCTATAATATTAAAATTCCAATCCTTTACTTTCAAACTCCTTCTTTTTAAGTTCCAATAACTCTTTGTCATTAATCGCTTTACGTGGATTATCATTCCAATATTGTGCTTTCCTATTATTTAACCAATATTTCTGTGCTGATATATCAGGCTTGGCCCTCTTTTTAACCCTTATTGTCACCGGTGTTTCTTTTACTACCTTATTACCATTGTCATCAAAATAAACTATCCGTTCTTTCGATACTTCTTCTTCTTCATATTCATACCCTAAAGCACTATTTAATAAGGTTAATTCTACATTCATATTTGCTTTCATTTTTGACTTGTCCAAAGCGGACAAAATTTCCTTATTTTTCTGCTTATATCGTCTTAAAGTTCTATCTGATATACCTAATTTTTCAGCTATTTGTTTTTCTGAATATCCCTCTAAAGCCCATGTAGCAATACTTTCAAGGTAATCCATTATATTTACTTTCCCATATTCCCACCCCCTTTCTAGTTTGTCCAAAATGTCCGCAATCTGTCCAAAACTATATTGAATATTGGGAAATATCATCAATTTAATTATCATTAAATTTTCATTATTTTTTCACATAATAATATTTTTTATTAATTTGCTCTTAAACCATTGATTTTACTGACTTAGAGTAGACTTTATATTTTAAACTCAAAAATACATATCTTACATTGTGTATTCTTCACTATATACCACTCTAACCATTACTATATCTATCTTGTAACTCCTTTTAAAACTATCAATAATTCATGCTCAAATATATGTATCCTCTAACAAATTTTTATCTATTCCCATAAATTTCTTACATGCTTATTAATTACCTCTTGTTCTAAGCCTATATACCTCAATGTTATTGCAGAATTACTATGATTAAAATACTTCCTTAATTCTTCAATATCTCCATACTTTTTATAATATTTTCTTCCAAATGCTTTTCTTGTTGAATGACACCCTATTCTTTTTATTCCATTTTTTTCAGCAGCTTCTTTTATGATCTTATAACATCTATCTCTCTTTAGATGATTATTAAACCCATTTCTACTTTTTATTAAATACTCTTCTGCACATTTATCCTTACAATACTCTTTTAATTCTCTTTTTAACTTATTACTTATTTGAACCTCTTTCCATTTGCTTGTTTTTTGCTCCCTAATTTCAAAACTATTTTTATTAAATACATCTTTAACTCTTAACTTAATCACATCTGATATTCTTAACCCAGTATGCAACATTACTAAAAATAATATATAATCTCTATCTGACTTCTTTTTTAAGTAACATAGTATATTTTCTGTCTCTTCATCACTTAACGCTTTAACCTCTCTCACATTCTCTTACCATCTTTCTTTTAAAAAATTATTTACGCTATTCTCAATTGTATTGATATATCTATTTAATTCCTTAATACTATTACTTAAATTTTCTTTATTAGTTAAATCTAATCTAAGTATGTACTCTACTGGTATTCCCTTATTAAATAAGTCATCAATAAACTCTTTCTTTTCATCTGGACTATAATCTTTATTTTTACTCATCTCACTTCTACCTGAACCCATTATTAAAATGGTTCAATATCCCTTTTCTTCGTTATATTTTCTATAAAATCTTCATCTGTCATTTCTGTTATATAGTTATCTAATCCATGAATAACCATATGATAAAGATTAAATCCTTCTCTTTCCTTTTTTATAATTATTTCTTTTTCTTCATCACTATATCTATTACTTTCATTCAAATACTTATAAGAAAATTCTCTTAATCTATTTGCTGGCTCTACTTCATCTAAATGTTTTAAAAGTATATAAGTTATATACTCTTGTACATATTCAACCCCAAGCTTTTCAGAAATTTTTTCTAATTCCTTTAATATTTGTTTATCTATATAAATACCTTCAGTTTCTATATTTTCTCTATAAAAATATCCATCTGAACCAAATGCACAATCATAATATCTTTTAGCACTAATATTTTCTATTACACTTTCAACATCTATAGAGTTCATTAACTTAACTGCTTCTTCTTGTGCGCCTCTATAATACACCTTTTGTATAGGGTCTTTTTTAAATCCTAATCTTGCAACTGCTTTTCTAACTGCTTCTCCAGTACATGGATATCCATTTTCTTTTAAATCTACTGCTAACGCTTTATATGAAACTCCTATAGATAACTTCTCAATAACTCTAAACTTATAAAATATTAATTCCCATTCCTCTAAACTATAATTAATTCTTCTATTTTTCATTTTTTACTGCTCTCCTATTCCAGTACCTTTTATTCCATTCTTTTCTCTTATCTTTATTTTCTTGATAATATTGCTTAAAATATTCTCTTTTCTTTTCTTTATTTTTGTTATAATACTCCCTTTGATATTCCCTTCTTTTCTCTTTATTCTTAGAATAATATTCTCTTTCATATCTTCTCTTCTCTTCTTTTTCAGCATCACTTAAAGAAAAATCGTTCTCCATATCCTCATCCCCCTTTATTGTTATTATTTTTGTTTTAACTTGTATTTGTATTAAATTTTACATCATATTTTTATAAATACTTTCATTTGTCCGTTTCTTTTTTACGGACAAATTAGAATACAAAAAAAGACCATCTTATCGCTAAAAATAAGATGATCTTTGTTATTCATATTAAAAATGGATATAGTTTACCCCAACCCATTCAAAGTGGACATTTTGAATTTAATATATATAAGTTACTAATACAATTAATAACATATATTAATAAATACATTTTACATGAACATATAACATACTTCAACTAGTTTTTAATTAACGATTCCTCATAAATCTTTATGTATTTATATAAAGCTGTTCTGCTCTTTAACTCTAATAATTTAGTGAATTGAGTTGCATTTACTTTTTTTCGTTTAAATTGATTATATAACTTCTTAAAATCTTTAAATTTTAATACTTTTTAAAATTCAAAAAGTACACCGGTGTTACAATGTAACATTTAAAAGCACTTCATTAATTAAGCGTAAATTCCTTTACATTATCCAAATCGCTAAAATCTTTTCCACTTGCTTCTTTTATAAATCTTTCTAACTCATAAGATGTTACTTTAATACTTCCTAACTTTAGCCCAGTCAAGTGAACTGATTTTATTAGCTTGTATACTAAATTTACATTAACCTTTAATTTTACTGACACTTCTCTTACTGTTAATAATTCCATATTAACTCCTCCACTATTTCTAAATATTCCAATCATTTTTTTAATTCTTCATCTATATCAGCAACAGCCTTCTCTTCCTTACTCATTCTTAGTATGATTTCTCTAATTCCATCTTCTGAAAAAATCATTTCCTATACTCCTCTTTCGCTAATTTTTAAAGCTCTTTTTTTCCAGTAACCATTTTTATACTGTTTTCTTTTATCTCAATATAACCTCTAATAAACCAATAAATGAAACTTACTGATTCATCATTATTAACTTCATCTATATATTTTTTTATATATTCTCTTTTATCCATTATCTTGCCACCTCAACTCTTTTATATATAATTTCTTTCTTTATTTTTCTATTGACTTTCTCTCAATATTGTCTTTTGTTTAAATTCATTATTTACTAAATAACATGCTGTTTCTAAATGAATTGTTGCCATTGAATTATTATCAAACTTTCTTTCATAATTTGATTCTATATCATTTGGAGTAACTAGAAATCCTATTCCTAAATCCATTTCAACAGCTTTCTCTATACACATTCCATTATCTTTTTTTCTTCTTACAATACAACTCGCATAAGCTTTTTTTATAATTCCCGCTTCATAGTGATTAAATGATATATTTAATTTTTTATAATTATTAGAATCAGTGTTTAGCTTTTTATTTATTTTTCTTGTAATTCTTTCTAAATCACCAATATAATGAACTAAATACATATACACCATATCATAATTTTTACACTTTTCTATGTTTTTATATAAATTGCTTTCTTTGAATTTATTTGTATATGGATATGGTGAATCTAAACCACTCCAATGAAGGCAAGCTAAAAATATAGGGGAATAATCTCTATTACAACCTTCTATCTCTCTCCACTCATCAAACTCTTCATATACAAAAGCATGAATTAACTCATGTCTTATTGTTTCTCTTAAATGTTTAATTCCACTTTTCTTATCATTAAATCCATTGCAATACATTTCGTAATAACTTCTTGATAGCTTGGTTAAAAATATTTTATGTTCATATTTCCACTGTCTTTCATCTACTCTTGTATTTTTATAATATCCAAGAGTATTTTTACTCTTATACTTTAAATCTAAATCAATAGTAACTTTATTTCTTAAAAATGGCTTTCTCTTATACGGTCTGAATTTCTTTCTTAATTCCTCTAATTCCTTCTTCAGCAATTTATCTAATAGTATTGTGAACTCCTTCTTCCTAATCACAATATCACCTCTTACTCTTCATCTACATATACTCCATAATACCTACCAGTCTTACTAGGCTTACTTATCTTATTTATGTTAATCCCCTTAGATAAAACTTCTAGTATTTTAATCTTTTCTATTTCATTTCATATTTAATCTGTATCTTTGCCATACGTAATCCTCTTCACTTCTACCTATAAGATAACTTCTACATTATCTATTTCATTTAAAAACTTTAAATTGCTTAATCCTGCTCTTAAACCTTCTCTAAAATAGAATTTGCATAACTCTATCCATTCATTTGAAATAGAAGCTTCTAACTCTCTAATCAATCTTTGTTGATCTTCTGTAGTCTCTTTCTCTAAAGCTTTATTTAATTTTTCTGTTATTAAAGTATTTTGCTTATAATCTAAATTTGTATCTGTAAAATCTTTTTCTAAAGTTTCTTGTATATGTCTAAATTCATTTTCTACTATTCCATCTACTATATTTACTATATTTTCATAGTTCATTTTCTTATATCTCCTTTAATTTACAATTGATTTTTTAGGAGCTTATAGGATAAACTATAATTGCTAAATTACTTTGTTATCCTATGGATAGCTCATTGCTTATAGATATTGGTACTATCTATAAGCTTTTTTCTTTTTAAACTTTCTTCTTTCACCTAACATTATCTTTCCAACTTCTATTTTTGTAGGCTTGTCCGCATTTTTATACTTTTTGCCTATCTCTAAAACTCTATTTTCTAATTCCTCATTATTACTCTTCTCCATTTCATCACCTTACTATTGCCAATTGCTTATTCTATAGTTGTTAGCTCTCCATCTAAAATTTAATATATCCTTTTTACTTGCTCTACTCTTCTTAATCAATATATTTACACATTCAGGATTTTTATCAGCTAAAGGAGAATTATAATCTATATTTTTTTCATTCTCTTTTACTAAATACTCTCTTACTAGCTTATTATCTAATTCTACATTTCTATACATACCCAAAACTATGTCACTATCTCTATATATAGAAGCCCCACCAGCTATGTCATTAACTGCTATCTTATCCCATAAAGCTATATTTTTATTTTGCATTTTATAAGCTGATTCTTGCTTTCCTTGAGCTAATATAACTATTGGCTTTTTAATACTTTTTGCTAGTTTTTTAAATAATCTTGTACATTCAGTTATCTTTTGATGTTCCTCTTTGTTATTACCAGTAATGTTAACCAAATTTATATAGTCTATAAAAACAATATCAATATTATTTTTCAAAACCTCGTATTGTATTTTACTTGTTATATCCACTAACTCATCTTCTTCACTTACCAATAAGCCTTTATCTCTAGATAAGTAACCATTTGCCATTATGACTTTATTTATCTCTTCATCTTGTAATTTTCCATACTTTATATTTCTAAACGGTATATTGGTTAAATTTGATATTATTCTATCTCTTATCTGCTCTTTCGGCATTTCAAGACTAAAAAATAATACTTTCTTTTTTTGTCGTATAACATTTAATGCTATTTGTGTTGCTAATGTAGTTTTACCAACTCCACTAAAAGCAAATATTGTTACAAGATCACCACCACTAAAACCAGTTATGTTATTATCTAAATCCCTTAACCCTGTTCTTAATGGATTTATTTCTCCTTTCATTCTTTTATCTAGTACATTTAAATATTCTTCCTCTTGCCCCTCTACGGTTTCTGTTGCTGATTCTGTTGTCATATCAACTATTAATGTATTAACAACTTGTTGAATCTCTTCGGGGCTTTTATCTATATTCAATTGAATATTCTTAGATATATTAATCAAATGCCTTTTTTGACTATATTCTTTTAATGCTTCAACATAAGCTTTTATATTACTGGTTGTTATTACTCCACCCATCAAGTCACTAATTTTAGTAATACCACCAACCTTATCTAAAGTATTATTTTTCTTTAAATATTCTGCCAATATTACAAAATCTGTTGTTTGTTTTTCTCTAAATACTGTTTTTATTGCATTAAAAAGTAATTTATTCTTATCAAAATAGAAATCACTCTCTTTTACCTTTAATTCCATAATTTGAATAAAGCATTTAGTTTCACATATTGATATACCCAGTATTTGCTCTTCAACTTCAATACTATATAATTTATCTCTATCCATTATTCCTCCCTATTTGCCATTAACTGCTCCATTAAATCTCCTATACCTTTTTCTTTAGTTTCTTTGGGATTATTCTTTGATTTCCACGATAAATAATTCAAATACTTACTACCATCATTTAAAAACTTTGGAAGTTGTCTAGTTCTATCCTTATCTGTCTTAATTAAAAATTCATCTAATCCCCATTTATAACTACAATATTCATAATCACTATTTAACATATCACCATAATTGTTTATAGCTTCTATAATTTCATCTTTAGAATATTCCTTTAAAGTTTTATCTATAGATTTTTTTATACTAGCTGTAATACTTCTATGTTTTTTTATATTTTTGCTAATCCAAAAGTCAAAAATACTATTATATATATTTTCTTTTATTTTCTTTTTATTTTCTTTTTGTGGTTGGGTTTCCCTACTAGGTGTTGGTTGGGTTTCCCTACTAGGTGTTGGTTGGGTTTCCCTACTAGGTTGGGTTTCCCTACTAGGTTGGATTTCCCTACTAGGTATTAAAACGTAATATTTACACCCTTTACCCTTAAGTGTTTCGAAATTTAAAAATCTTTTTTCAACTAAAGATTGTCTAGTATTAAAAAATGTTTTTCTATCCTTTATTGGTGTCATTCTCATTAATTCTGATACACTTAAACTGCAATATCCATTTTCAGCATTTATATAACTAAATATAAGTAATAATAATGATTTTTCTGTAGTTGTAAGTTGACACGCTCTAGCTATATAATTAAATTGTTCCCATCTATTTTTAGCCATTAATAACACCATCTATTCTGATACAATGACATCAAGTGATAATTCTAAAATCTTAACTAATTTATTTACTGCAATTATTGAATCTGCAATATTATACTCACTCTCTCCCACACAACCACTGAATCTTTTATAAAATTTTTCTGCCTCCTTATCTGATATATGAACTTCAAATGTTTTTCCACCTAAAGTTATTGGGATTACAGTCATAATTTTTGTATCACCATATGTTTCAAACTCTTCTGTAAATTCTATTACATTGCTCATTGACTCCTCCTATTTAAACACCTTGTTAAATAACCTTAATCCTTCCCAAGAAGGTTCTTTGTCCATACTCTTACAATTTTCTATATATAAACTTAATATCTTAATACTCATGCCTTTACTACCTTTCTATAACAAATTTTCTCCTATATGCTCATCTAAAAAATCATCTAACTTTGATAGTACAAATCGAATATCTCTACCAAATCTTAATACTGGAGCTCCTTCTATCCTTGCTAATCTTAAAACCTTTGTATATGAAATTCCCCATGCTTCTGCAAGCTCTCTTGGTGTGCAAGTTTTTTCTAAAACTTTTCTTCTATACTCCTGTATTTTTTTATTTTGTTCTTTTAATTGATCCATGCTATCCCCTCCATAATTTAATAGTTACCTTTTCCAATATATCTACTTAGAACCACTGTAGTATGATTTTATAGTGGAGCTTGTCCTATTTTTTTATAAAGTATTGCACTTTACTTATGTCTTACTCTGTAGTGTCTTTTGATATGATTTATTTTCGCAACTAATAGCGAAATTTTTTAGATATGTTTATTGCCATAAGTGGCAACGATTATTTTTAGTTCTGTTTGATAGTGAATATATTCACTTTCTTACTCTTCTATAATTACTATTTCTTCAACATCAACATTTAATGCTTTTGCCAATAACCCTATAGTCTTAGGTGTTGGAGACATTTTACCATTAATAGTTTTTGATATAGTTGTTCTTCCAAGTCCAGTTTTTTTTACTAAATCATTAAGCGATAAACAAGATCTTGCTTGTGCTATTTTTATTTTTGATAAATTTATATTCACATTAACACCTTCTTTCCTACAAACGTATGATTTATTTTGCAGTTTTATTATATTCCCACATTTGTATAATTTCAAGTATTTTTTAATATTTTTTTTAAAAAAGTTTTACATTTGTGTGAATTTGTTTATAATATACTTATAGGAGGCATCTATATGGATATTGGAAAAGAAATAAAGGAACTACGAAAAAAAAATGGTTTATCCCAAACAGAATTAGCTCAAAAATGTAATTTATCTAAAAATGCAATTTGGAATTACGAGAATAATAAGAGAACCCCCTCTATACTAACAATAAAAAAAATCGGTGAGGTTCTTGGTGTTGATTTAGGATACTTACTTAATCCACCACCGCTTCTCAAACTTGATCAAGAAGATATAAAAAATATTAAAACAGCAGGTTTTGGAACTATCATAGATACACTAGATTTTGATAATAAAGATTTATCACTACCTAAGTTTGTTGAATTTTTAGCTGCATCATCATTCCCTTTTGATATTGATGATAGCGAAATTAAGTTTATCTATGATAGAACTATAAGTTTTTTAGAATATGAGTTTTTCAAACTTGGTTATATAAAATTTTCAACTGACGAAATAGATGATTAATTTTTTATAAAGTTAAAAATCAGTATTCAGCTTGAAATATTAATGCAATTACTTATCTAGTTATAGATTAGGACGCCAAAATATTTTGCCGTCCTATTTCTCCCCCTGTGGGGAAAACCACTAATCTCGTGGCTTAAGTTTACATTTTTAAATTACTGTTAAATAAATATATCACTACAATTAAACTATATATCAATGGAATTTCCCTTTTATCTTTAAAATTCGAGATTGCTTTTAGTGACCTCAAATCAAATTTTAACTTAATCTGAGCCGGTATTTTGCCGTATCATATTGTAATATAAATATTAGATTATATAAGCATTTTTAAATTTAAATGATAAATTATATTAATAAATAGAAAGAGGTATTCAGAATGGCAAGGAGGACAAATGGAGAAGGCTCTGCTAAGTGGGTAGTTAAAAACGGCGTAAAGTATTGGCGTATTACTATTACCACTAGCTATGATCCTTTAACCGGAAAACAATTAAGAAAAGATATTTACGGTAAAACTCAAAAAGAAGCTAAAGAAAAATTAAAAGCGTTCCAGGAAAGTAATACAATTCATAGTGATAATTCTACTTTAGGCAATTTCTTTTATGAATGGCTATGGAATATTAAAAAACAAGAGTTAAAGGCTTCAACATTTGATAGAATTGAAGGAATATATAGAAACTATATAAAACCTACTAAAAGCTTAAATAGTGCTAAATTAACTAATATAGATACTTTATATTTACAAAAAATAACTAATAAATTGTTAGAAAATCATACTATTAATCAAGTTAAGAACTTAAATAAAGCTTTAAGTAATTGTTTTAAATATGCTGTATCAATAAATAAAATTAAATCTAATCCTGTAACTGGTATAGTATATCCTAAAACTCATGAAGTTATTGACGAGAAAATAAACTATATAACCGAAAAGGAACAACAAGATCTTATAAAGGCTCTACAAGGAGATAAATGTGAAGGAGTAATATTACTAGGCTTAATGTGTGGTATGCGACTAGGAGAAGCTATGGCACTACAAGAAAAGGATATAGACTTCGATAATAGATTAATCAAGATAAATAAATCAGTAAAATTAGTATGGACTGGTGAATTAACTAAAGATAACAAAAGAATATATGAGAACAGAGTAACTATACCAAAGACTAAAACAAGTATAAGAGAAGTTCCTTTCCCTTCTATGCTTGTGCCAATTCTTAAAGGAATTATTAAAAAGAATAAAGAAAATAAATTGAAATATGGTGATGTATACTTTGATAACAAATTAATCTTTTGCAAGGAGCATGGTGAATACATAGACAATAAACAACCTAATAGAAGATTAAAAGCAGCATTAAAACGTGCTGATATAGAGGCAGATATAAATTATCATAGTTTAAGACATATATTTATAACTAACTGTATAAGCAATGATATTAATATTAAAACTGTAATGGACTGGGTTGGTCATGCTGATATAAATGTTACTATGAAAATATATGCTGAAATTAATAAAGAAAAAAATCTTAAAGAATATGAAAAAATCAATAGTATGTTTAAATAGACTATGGCTATATAGTCTATTTTATTTTCCCACTAAATCTAAAAAGTTTCCCACTATTTTTCCCACTATCTTTCCCACTTCTTCGGTAAAAAACATTAAAAGCCATATAGTAATCAACCCCCCTAAAGCATTGATAATATTAGCTTTTAAGTATTAATAAAAATTACTAAAAAAACACCTCTACGATTCCCACTGCCGGCACCAAAATTATATATCTAACACCAAAATGATATCCATATTCTTATGAATATGGATATCATTTTTCAGACTGCTGACAAAGTGTCAGTAGTCTTTAATTTTATACAAATATGTAATATAATTTAAAATATATTAATTTATTACATAGAG
>NZ_JAJKGM010000029.1:0-45174 GCF_021412605.1 Clostridium celatum | reverse complement strand
TAAATTAATATATTTTAAATTATATTACATATTTGTATAAAATTAAAGACTACTGACACTTTGTCAGCAGTCTGAAAGCAGTAAGATTTTAATAATCTTACTGCTTTTCATTAAATTAGATTATCATTTTTCAATAAGTTAAAAAGTGTTGGTTTAAAATTGAAAGTGTTTATTAAATTATGAACTTCAGTTAATGACTTTTCCTTCTTATCTTTATTAATATTTGATTTTGAAGCTCTAATTAAGATATTTTTAGGAGAATGAGCGATATCAATAAATTCAAGAAGTTGGGTTTTATAGCCAGCACATTCAAGTAAATTAGCTCTAATACTATCTGTCATAAGGGCTGCAACTCTTTCTTGTACTATTCCGTACTTAGTTAATATAGATAAAGAATCTGATTTCATTTGACTATTAAGTTCATGTTGACAACAAGGAACTGAAAAAATCATTTTACTATTCCATTTTACTGCATTATATAAAGCATAATCAGTTGCGGTATCACAAGCATGAAGAGTAATAACCATATCTACTTTATTTGTGTATTTAAAGCCATTTATATCACCTAATTCAAAGTGAAGATTTTCGTAGTTATATCTTTTAGCAATTTCATTACATTTTTTTATTACATCTTCTTTTAAATCTAAGCCAATCATTTTTACATTAATATTTTTAATTTTTACAAAATAGTAGTATAAAACAAATGTTAAATATGATTTACCACAACCAAAATCTAAAATAGTAAGATCTTTATAGTCATTCTTTTTAATTTCATCATCTATAATTTCAATAAATCTATTAATTTGTTTATATTTATCATACTTTGAATTAATAACTTTTCCTTCTTTAGTAAATACACCAAGATCTATTAACGGCTCGATGATCATACCTTCTTTTAAAATATAATTTTTTTCTTTATTATGGCCTTTTTTTATTAAATTTGAATTATCACTTTTTCTTTTATTTAAAAATACCTTACCTTTTTTAGAGATTTTTAAGTCATATGTATTATTTAGTGACCATGCTGCTACTTGTTTATAATTTTCATATATAATCTCTATTAGTTTATCACTTAAAAAATCAACTTCTATATTTTCATGAAATACTTGTTTATCTGTGAATTTTTCAATTTGATAATATGTATTTTTAGGTGAACTTTTTAGTGATATTACTATTTTATTATACTTAAGATCTTTATTGGCTTTATTACTTATAACAATTTTAAATAATTCCTCATTTAACATTTCGTCTATTGATTTTTTTAAATTTTCCATGTATTACTCACCTTATAATTATTATTTTAAACTATATTAAATTAAACTTAAAATTTTATTTTTCCTAACATTAATTATATATAGCAAATAAGATAATTCAAACTATTTTTTATAATTTACCTACTTTATTTTATAGTTATTAATATTAAACAGCTATCACATAAAATATGATAGCTGTTTAATATTAATAATTTTCCTTTATATTTTGAGCTTTTTTCTCTTTTTTATGGTGACATCCGCAACTATTGGCTTTCTTTTCTTTTTCTTGTTGACTAGAACAACAACAATCATGCTTTTCACTCATAGTATTTCCTCCTAAAGTTTAAGTAAATAAAATACTAATGTATGTTTCAACATTACCTTATTATTTTATAAACAACAAAAGCATTGATGTTATGAAATTGAAGTCAATATTTCTATAATATGAAAAATCCAGCTGCTATTATTAAATATACAGCTACTAACTGCGCACCTTCTAACCAATTTGACTCTCCATCATTTGCTACTTTATTTGCAATTAATACAGAAACTATAAGAGCTACAAGTTCAAATTGATTAAAAATTATAGTCATTGGTGTAAATAATAAACTTAAAAATATAAGTATTGGTGCTACAAATAATATAATTTGAAGACTAGATCCTATTGCAATTTCAATTGCAACATCCATTTTATTTTTTATTGCCATTGTTATAGCAGTACTATGCTCTGCTGCATTTCCTATAATAGGTATTAAAATTATACCTACAAAAAATTCACTTAATCCTAATTTAGCAGTTATATCTTCAACACCACTTACTAAAAATTCACTTTCTATAGCTATTAATACTGTAGAAACAATTAGAATTATAATTGCTTTTTTTAAAGACCATTTAGCTTTCCCATCTTCTTCATAATTAACAGCGTATAATTCTTTGTGAGTAAAAAAGGAAAAAACTAGGCTTAATATATATAATACAAACATTACTATAGCTACTACTAAACTAAACCCTTCATATTTAGTATTTAATAAATTACTAGACAAGGTATGAGTAAATATAGCTGGAATAGAAAGACCAATTACAGCAAATAAAAGCATGCTAGATGTAACTTCTACAATATTTCTATTAAATTTTTGGTTTTTATGTTTTAAACCACCTATTAACATACTACCGCCTAAAACAAGCAATATATTTCCTATTATTGAGCCAGCTATAGACGATTTCACAACTTCAAATAATCCTTCTTTAAGAGCAAAGAATGATATTATCAATTCTGTTGCATTTCCAAAAGTCGCATTTAAAAATCCACCAATTTTAGGACCGGTATAAAAGGAGATTTCTTCAGTTCCCTCTCCCATTAATCCAGCTAAAGGTATTATAGATAAAGCTGCTAAGATAAACATTATAGATGGAGAAAAATTTAAGAATTTCCCAACTATGCTAATAGGAATAAAAATCAACATAAACTTCAATATTTTCACATATATCACATCCATTTCACACAATAATATTTAATAGTTTTTCCTTAACTACAAATAAATATTATTATAAAAAAAACTTCACTAAATTTCTTTTAAAATTTAGTGAAGTTTTTTAGATTATGTTTGTAAATTATATTAAATTTTATGCTTATATAAAAGCTTTAATTATTTTTCCCAACCTTTTGAACGTTCAATTGCCTTTTTCCAACCATTATATAAATCATTTCTTTTATTTTCATCTAATTTAGATGTATATGTTTCGCTAGAATACCAGTTTTTTGATATTTCATCAGTACTATCAAAATATCCAACAGCAAGTCCTGCTAAATAAGCTGCTCCTAAGGCAGTAGTTTCTGTAATAATAGGTTTACATACTTTTATATCAGTTATATCTGATTGAAATTGCATTAATAATTTATTTTTACTAGCGCCTCCATCAACTTTTAAGGTTGTTATTTTGAATCCGGCATCTTCTTCCATGGCATTTAATAAATCTTTTACTTGATAAGCAATTGATTCCAGTGAGGCACGAATAATATGATTTTTATTTGTACCTCTAGTTAATCCAAAGATAGAACCTCTTGCATACATATCCCAATAAGGCGCTCCTAGGCCTACAAATGCAGGAACAACATATACCCCTCCATTATCTTTAACACTTTTTGCAAAGTATTCCGAATCCTTTGCATCAGTGATTAATCCTAATTCATCTCTTAACCATTGGATTATAGCTCCTCCCATAAACACAGAACCTTCTAAAGCATATTGTACTTTATTGTTTAATCCAATAGCTATAGTGGTTAATAAGCCATGTTTACTTTCAACTAATTCATCACCTGTATTCATAAGTAAAAAACATCCTGTACCATATGTGTTTTTCGCATCACCTTTATTAAAGGCAGCTTGACCAAAAAGTGCAGCTTGTTGGTCTCCTGCAATTCCTGCAATTGGAACTTTAGTGTTGCTTTTTCCACCAAGATTTACATAACCATATATTTCTGAAGAATTTCTTACTTCAGGTAGCATAGATAATGGTATATCTAGTATAGCTGCTATTTCTTCATCCCATTTTAATTCTTTAATATTAAAAAGCATGGTTCTAGAAGCATTTGTATAATCAGTTACATGAACTTCACCATTTGTAAGTTTCCAAAGCAACCATGTATCAACAGTTCCAAAAAGTAATTGTCCATTTTTAGCTTTATCTCTAGCACCTTCAACGTTATCTAAAATCCATTTAATTTTAGTTGCTGAAAAATATGCATCTATTACTAAACCAGTAGTCTTTTTAATATATTTTTCAAATCCTTCTTCTTTAAGTTTCTCACAAATGCTAGCAGTTCTTCTACATTGCCAAACTATTGCATTATAAATTGGTTCACCTGTTTCTTTATCCCAAACAATAGTGGTTTCTCTTTGATTAGTTATTCCTATTGCGGCTATTTGCTCTTGAGATATATTACTTTTTGCCATTACTTCTTGTAATACTCCATATTGTGAAGCCCATATCTCCATTGGATTATGCTCTACCCAGCCTTCTTTAGGATATATTTGAGTAAATTCCTTTTGTGCTATTCCATATATATTTTGATCTTTATCAAATATTATTGCTCTTGAACTAGTAGTTCCTTGATCTAAAGCCATAATATATTTATTCATTGTAACGTACCTCCTAAGTTTACTAAGATAGTTGTTAGATTATTACTTAAACTTTCTCATATTTAGTATATTTCACACTATATAAATAATAATATTATGTTAACAATACATTTATATATAACTTAATAGTTATACTGAAAATAATCATAATTAAAAGATTTCAATAGAAAATGAAAATGTATACAAGTTGACTTGTAATTTTATTTATAGACATTAATCAGTATATTGACAATAATATCATATAATAAATTTATTTTGAATATAAAATTAGTGTTTTTAAGGGGTCGTATTAAAATACAATATTAGTAGTATAGCTATTTTAATATAACCCCAATATATAATACCTATTTAAAAGCTAAGCTTACTTCATTAATATTAAGCTCTATACAATTATTTTTACTTGTTAAATTATCAATTATTAATTTATTTAATACTATACCATATTTTTCAGTACAATATACTTCTACTACCTTTTCTATATCAATTGATAATATTTTGTTTGCAAGAGTTACACCATCTATATCATTTATTGATTTTTCAAATAAAGCAACACTTCTTTTTATAATTGGATTCATTGCACCTTTATTAGATAATTTAAAGTCATTGATATCTATTTGCAGTATATTATTTTTGAAGTTATTAACGGTTAGCATGGTATAAAAATCGATATTCAATCCAATTACTTTATAAACACCTCGTATTTTTATGTTGTTTTCTAGAGAAAGCTCGTTTATAAAAACTTTATCTTGTAATTTTAATAAATTTAATATATCTTCTTTTGTAAGTGTTAATAGTAGATTTTTAAGTTTCATTTTAACCTTCCTTTAAATACCTTATTAATAAAAAATACTTTAATACATATTTAAATATATTCTTACTAATACAATACATTACAAGTATATTTAAAGATAAGCTGTATAATAAAAAAAGAGCTTTAATATTAAGCTCTTATTTGCTAAACTTTATACCTATTAGTTCATCAAATGAATTAATAGAATAATCATAATTTAATACACTTCCAAATCCATATTTAGCATAAACAAAAGGAATATCTGCTATTTTTGCAGCTTTCATATCACCTTCTGTATCTCCAATATATATTGGATTTTTCAAATTATTTCTTTCTATTATTAACTTTATATTTTCTCCTTTTGTAAGGCCTGTTCTACCTGGACATTCATAATCTAAAAAATACTTATCAAGCTTATGAGCTTTAAAAAAACATTCAATATATCCATCTTGACAATTACTTACTATAAATAATTTATAGGTTTTATTTAATATTTTAAGGGTATTTTCTAAATTGTCATATAACTTAGCTCCGTATTCACCTATATATTCATTTTCATAGTTAGCACATTCATGGATTACTTTAATTTGAGTTTCTTTATCTAAGTTTGGAAATAACATTTCTGCAATTTCATCTAATAATTTTCCCATGCAAGGTTTTAGTTCTTCTACTGTAATTTCTTTTTTATCAAAGTTATAGTTTGATAAAATCTTACTCCAACTTTCTGCAACTTCTTTAGTAGAGTCCCATAAGGTACCATCTAAATCAAATATTAATCCATCGACTTTCATTTTTCCTCCTGAATATTATGTATATGCTCTTCTAAATAGATTTATCTCGTTAGAAGAGGATGTACAGATATTTTTAGTAAATATTTTATTTTCAGATTAAACATATGAAGTTATAACACAATTTATATTTTTAGGTTGTAAATATGATGCTACTTCAAATGCATAATTTAAGCGTATTTCATTATCTACTTTATTAATAATAGTTTTATAGAGTGTTGAATTATTATTTATATCTTTCATTTGTCCACTTTTACTACTTAGAAGATATGCAATATCATAAGGAGTTATTAAATGATCTAAATTAACATTTAAAACTGCTGATACAATTTCAGGTCTATGACAAACTACATTTAATGGATTATAAACTGAATCAATACCAGCTATCCCTATAGCTATTGTAGTGTTTTTTAATAATACAGGCTCATATTTAGCTGGTGCTTTTAGTGGTAACATTTTAGAACCATCAGCTTCAACTAATAAGAAATCACAAAGTTCAATTAATTTATCAGCAATTTCTTCATCTATAGAGCCAATTTTATTATTATTGGATTTTTTTCCTACTGTAACTAATAAATTTTTATCTAAAGAATCTTTAATTAAATCTTTATTATCATTAAATATAATACAGTCCTTTGGCATATGCATATGTGTAGTAGTTGTTACTATTACTTTTTTACCTAAGTTACTAAGCTCATTTGCTAAAGTATATAATGATGTAGTTTTTCCTCCAGCACCAACAAAAGAAATTACTTCTTTCTTATTGGGGTTTATATCTAGTGCTTTATACAAATGAGTTTCTTCTATAGTGATATCAGTACACTTTATTATTTTCATAGTATATCCTATTATTATTAAATTTCTATATATTTAATAATAAACTATTTTATAACAAATTCAAAGATATAAATATTACTTAATAATAATTTATTTGATTAATATTTAAAGGCAAATATAAAAGTGTATTAAATATAAAATAGATTTATATTTAATACACTAAGATTAACTTTATATAGCAAATCTAATTAATTATATAAAATTAAGCTAGAAAAAGCATTAATATTTAATTTTATTTTTCCAGAATAGTTTATAATTGTATCATCATTGTAAATTTTAAATTTAACGCCATTTGATATAGGTAATGAAAACTCTATATCACAAGGGCAGTCATCTAAATTTAAAATAATAATTGCCCATTTATTATCAAAAGTACGAGCATATACAAATTGTTTATTTCTAACTAAAATTTCTTTATATTTACCATTGGTTAACACGGGAATTTCATTTCGCATTTTTGATAAATTACATATTGTTTTTAACATTTGTTGAGCTTCAGCATTATCTTTAAAATCATCTAATGATAATTCAGGTCTTAAGTTCAAATCAGTTATTTTTCTATCACCTTCAATTGCCCATTCACTTCCATAGTATATAGATGGAATACCAGGAATAGTAAATAGCAAAGTATATATATTATTTAAATACCTTTTATCATTTACCATTGTTGCAATTCTATTAACATCATGATTATCTACAAAATTATATAGATTTAAATCTTTATATATACCGTAATCACCAAATTGCCTATTCAATGAATATGCTATTTCAAAGTAGTTTTTATCATTATGACTTGAATATAGTCCCTTATAAATTTCATAATTTGTTGCAGAATCTAATAAATCACTGCCAACAATACTATTATAATCTCCATGAATAATTTCTCCCATTAACCATAAATCTGGTTTTATATTATTGCAAAAGCTTTTCAATTCTTTAATAAAGTCTTTTGGTAGGCAATATGCAACATCTAGTCTAATTCCATCAATCCCAAAATCATTGACCCAGGTTTTTATAGCATCAAATAAGTGAGTTTTTACTTCATTATTAGATAAATTTAATTTTACTAATTCATAATGCCCTTCCCATCCATCATAGTAAAATCCATCATTATAATTATTATTTCTATTAAAATCTATATTAAACCATGATGAATAATCAGAGTTATATTTATTTTTCAATACATCTTTAAACGCCCAAAATTCCCGGCCTACATGATTAAAAACTCCATCTACTACAACCTTTATATTATTTTCATGAAGAATTTTTACCAATTTTTTAAAATCATCATTGCTTCCTAAACGTTCATCAATTTTATAGTAATCTTTAGTATCATAACCATGATAGGTTGATTCAAAAATAGGACCCAAATAAATAGCAGTTATGCCCATATCAACTAAATGTTTAATCCAGTTATCATCAAATTTGCTTAGTTTATTAATAGCTATACTGCAATTATCTTTCTTTAAAACACCGCAAAATCCTAGTGTATATACGTGATAAAATATTGTATCTTGTATTGAATTTAACATTTAAAATCCTCCTAAATATTTTATTAAGGTATATAATATTGTAGATAAACATATGGTTTAGTATAACTTTATATAATTATTATAATTTATAATGGAATATTTTGTACGTATTATTCAATTGAAATTTATAATAATTTTAAATAATATAGTATATTATTTATTAATATGAAAATTTAAAGCTTATTATATTCATGTAGTTAATAAAATTTATTCAAAAGAAAGGAAATAAAATGATTAATGATATTAAATTAACCAACTTAACTAAATCATCAGGATGTGCAGCAAAAATAGGACCAGCTACTTTAGAATCTGTATTGAAAAATTTACCTAAGTTTAATGATAATAATCTTATTGTAGGTTTTGATAAAAAAGATGATGCATGTGTATATAAAATAGGTGACGAGAATGTTTTAATACAGACAGTAGATTTTTTTCCACCTATGGTTGATGATCCCTATATATTTGGACAAATTGCGGCTACCAATGCATTAAGTGATATATATGCAATGGGAGGTGACCCTGCTATTGCGATGAATTTATTGTGTTTCCCATCATGTTTGGACAAATCAATTATGAGTGAAATTTTATCAGGAGGATATAATAAAGTACAAGAAGCTGGAGCTATTGTGGTAGGGGGACACACTATTGCTGATCCTATACCTAAGTATGGTCTTTGTGTTAGTGGATTTGCTAATAAAAATAAAATACTTACCAATAGTAATTCTAAAACTGGAGATGTTATTGTTTTAACTAAACCCATAGGATTAGGAGTATTGAATACTGCATCTAAAGCTGAACTTTTAAATAGTAGTGAAAGTAAAGAGATTACCGATGTAATGACAATGTTAAATAAATATGCAAAGGAATGCTTAAATGGATTAAGAGTTAATGCCTGTACTGATATTACAGGTTTTGGTTTAATTGGACATGCATATGAAATGGCTGATGGAAGTAATAAAACTATAGAAATTTCAAGTGAAGATATACCTATTTTACCTAAAGCTTTAGAATATGCAAAGATTGGAGTTATTCCTGAAGGAATGTACAATAATTTAGAGTATTTAAAAGATAAATTTAAATGCTTAGAAAATATCTCAGATGAAATGAGAGATGTATTGCTTGATCCACAAACATCTGGAGGATTACTTTTATCTATGCCAGAAGAGGATGCAAAAAAATATTTATCTAGGATGGAGTATTATACTAATTGGACTAAAATTATTGGACAGGTATATGAAAAGTCGCAATATGATATAGTAATAAAATAAAGTAACCATTGTGAAAGAAATTCACAATGGTTACTTTATTATCATTATACTTTATACTTTAAATGAGATATCTATTTAAACCCATTCGCCCATAAGTTTTCTGTATAATTTTGTATATTCTTCAGCTGAATTATTCCAAGAGAAGTCTTTACACATACCTCTATAAGCTATTCCATTCCATTTATCTCTTTGATTAAAATATACATGTTTTGCATAGTTTATTATATTTAGCATTTCATAGGCATTATAGTTAGCAAATGAAAAACCTGTACCACAGTCATAATGCTCATTATATGGTTCAACTGTATCTCTTAAACCACCAGTTTCTCTTACTATTGGAACTGATCCATATCTTAAGGCGATTAATTGAGTTAAACCACATGGCTCAAATCTTGAAGGAACAAGCATAGCATCAGCAGCTGCATATATTTTATGAGCTCTATTATTTGAGAAGCAAATGTTACCAGAGACTCTATCTTTTAGCTTCCACTCATAATACCTGAATAAATTTTCATAACCTTCATCACCAGTTCCAAGAATAACTAATTGAGTATGATCATCTGCAATTTGTTCTATTACATTTTTAATTAAATCTATACCTTTTTGGTCTGTTAATCTAGATATTAAACCTATCATAAACTTATTTTCATCTACTGTTAATCCTAATTCTTTTTGTAATTCTGTTTTATTATAAGCTTTATTTGGAATAAAACTATACTTTCCATACGTTCTAAAAATTTCATTATCTGTTTCAGGATTGTATTCATTATAATCTATTCCATTTAAAATTCCATAAAGGCCACCACTTTTTTCACGTATAACTCCATCAAGGCCTTCTCCGTAATAATCACATTGGATTTCATTTTTATAACTATTACTTACAGTGGTAATATAATTTGCATATATTAATCCACCTTTTAGCATATTTGCATCTTTTTTATATTCCATATCTGTTGGTCTAAAAACATAATCTGGGAAGTTAGTAATGCTCTTAAGAGTTTTTATATCCCAAATTCCTTGGAATTTTAAATTGTGTATAGTCATAATAGTTTTTATATTATGATAAAAGCTATTATCATTGAATATAGTGTGTAAGTAAACCGGTAAAACTCCAGTTTGCCAATCATGACAATGAATAATATCAGGTTTGAAATTTATTGATGGTAAAATTGATAAGGCTGCTTTGCTAAAAAAGCAGAACTTTTCAATATCAAACTTTGTATCTCCACTATAAGGAGCATTTCCACCAAAATAATGTTCATTGTCTATAAAATAAAAAGTTATTCCATCATATTCACAAGTCATTATACCTACATAGGTATTTTTAGATACTTGTCCAAGATCCATATAAAAATGAGTAACATATTTAAAATTATTTTTATACTGCCAAGGGATACACTTATAATTAGGTATTACTACTCTAACATCAAATTCATCCTTTGGAAATGACTTTGGAAGTGAACCTACAACGTCAGCTAAACCACCAGTTTTAATAAAAGGAACACTTTCAGAAGCCACAAATAATATATTTTTCATATCTCAATTCCCCCTGATTTAACTATATAGTAAATTTTAATGTGTATACTAAATAAAAAAATTAAAACTAAATACAAATACTATTTTACCATATTTACATTAATTGTAAACAAATAGAAGTTATTATTATTAATTTATTTCTTATAAACATTTACAAATAAATTTTACATAAAATTTCCAAGTGAAAAATGATAATTTTAATAGCTGTTCTTTAAATTTTTGCTAGATAATATATTAACGTAATATTATAGAGTAAAAATTATTTATATATTTATAAGAATAAATTTAATAAGTTATGGCTATAATAACTTTAGGAAAAAGTTATATAATACTTTTTCTTGATATAGAAAGCTATCCCATTGCTCTTATGAGGATAGCTTTTAATATTTAATTATTTTTAAATCATCTTTAGTATCAATATCACAAATCTCTATTTTTTCGCTAACTTCAACTAAAATTAAATCATGTAAGTTGTTTTTTAGAATACTACTTCCACCAATATCTCCATTTAAACTTAAAAGTGAATTTAAATATTTCCTTGAAAATATAACCGGATTTCTAGGTTTTTTATTATAAGAAACTGCAACTATTCCCGTATTAGATACATTAAAAGCATGTATTAAGTTACGTATAGTTTGAATTTTTATAAATGGTTGGTCACATACCATAAACATATATCCATCTGCAGACTTATCATAATTGATTCCAAGTTGTATAGAAGAAGAGATACCCTTATAACTTTCAGTATTTATAACAATATTAAAATTATATTTCTTTAATTCTTTTTGTATTTCTTCATACTGTGTAACAAAAATAACTTTATTGAAATTTATATTTTTAATTGTATCTAATATATACATGTACATATCTTTTCCATTAATTTTATAAAGAAGTTTATTTTCTAAAAATCTTTTACTATTACCTGCAGCTAATAAAATTAAATTAATTTTCATTTTATATTTCCTAATTTTTTAATTCCATTAAATTTTATTACTATTTATATAAACTTTATAAAGAGATAACTTTTTCAACTTCTTTCATTGCAGAAATTATTTCATACATATTACTTACAGCTCCTACCGAAAGTTTATTATCTAACCCATAAAAACTTAAACAAGTTCCACACACTAATATGTTAACACCTAACTTTTGAAGCTCTTTTAGATGTTCAATAGCTTGCTCATTTAATGTAGGAACCTTAACGCCATCATTCATAAATAAGATATATTTAGGAATATCATCACTTTCTGCTAATGTATAAAAGAACATTTTTATTAAACTTTTACCAAGTTCCTTATCGCCATAACCAATAATATCTTTCCCTATAAAAGTTGCCCAATTACCTAAATTTTTTCTTTGAATTTTAGAAATGATAGATTCACACTCTTCACAAGAATTATTAAAAGTAATATTATAAATATTATTTTCTTCTTTTACAGTAATTTTAAAACCTTGACTATTAGCAAGTTTTTTTAAGTTTTCAACTACTATTTTATTATCAACAACAATTATAAAAAAGTCTTCTCCATTATCAATTTCTTTTTTTGCCATAATTACAGGCATTGGACAATTTTGCCCTACTGCATTAATTATTTTCATAGTTAAAATCTCCTCTAAAATTATATATTTTTATAAGATTAAGGTATATATTCAAATAGAACTTTTATTTGCCCACCACAAACCATACCTAAGTTAGCAGCTTTTGAATTAGATAGATCATAATTTTCAATTGATGATTTTTCTAATTTAATTAATTCTAAAGCTTTATTATAAACAACATTTTCTAGGATACCCCCACCAATAGTTCCTATAAAATTACCATTTTCAATTACAAGCATTTTAGTTCCAACTGCCCTTGGAGATGATCCGTTTTTATTTAAAATAGTAATAAGCATAATTTTATCTTTATTTTTAGTGATATTATCTAGAATTGCATCATCTATATTTGATATTTTAATGGAATTTTTATAATTAATGATTTCACCCATTATACTTATGGAAATTTCGGCTGGTGTTTGAGCTTTTATTTTTAATCCTATTGGAGCATGAATTTTTTCAATATCCTCAGTAGTAAAACCACAGTTATATAATTCCCTTCTTACTGATTCAACTTTAGCTTTACTTCCTATCATTCCAATGTATTTAAAATTAGAGTTTAATATACATTTTAATGCTAATATATCGTCTTTATGACCTCTAGTAACAATAACAAAATATGAATTATTATAATTTATATCTTTTAGAGCTTTTTCAAAATCATTACAAATAATAGTATTAGCTAAAGGAAATCTATTTTTATTTGCAAATTCTTTCCTGTTATCAATTATAGTAATATCAAAATCTAACATTTTTCCAATATTACACAAAGGTAAAGCTATATGTCCTCCACCACAAATAACTAAATGGGGTTTTGATGAAATAAGCTCAATAAATACTTTAATATTTTCATTAATTTTAAATACTTTTCCTAATTCTATAGATTCTAGATTTTGAATAATTTCTTTATAAATATTGCTACTATCTGTATCTTCAAATATTACTTCATTCTCAAATTTTAATATTTTGTTTATTAATATAGTATTTTCTTTTGAGTATATAATTGTAATAATATAAATATTTTTATCTTCATTTAGTTTATTTTTTAAAATATTATAAACTTGTCTACTCATTTCTTTGCTCCATAACCTATTTATTAATATGTTCTTTATTTAAATATAAAATAGCTTCTAAAACTCCACCGCTTATTGACCTTGCTTTATCGGAAATAGTAAAGCAATGGGATTTCTCACATCTTGGATCAATATCACCACACTTCATTCCACTATAAACTTGTAATCCTTCTTTCAACATTCCGCGAATAATTCCATTTACATTTGCTTTAATTTTAGTAGTATTAATATAAGCAACAATATCACCTTTATAAACATAATCTCCTATTTGTTTTATTGGAGTTATTATCCCATCAGTTGTTGCTCTTATTATTCTTTCTTCAGTAAATCCAGCAATATCTCCGGGGATCCCTGTATTAGGAAGAGCCTCTCCATCATAAATACATTTACCTAAATAATGCCCTCTTTGTGTTTCAATAACACAATGACAATCTACATTTGCATTAAAACCTGGTCCTAGAGCTATAACAATAGGAGCATCATGTATACTTGTCCCTAAATTTTTTTTTGCAATTATTGCATCAATTACAACATCAGGTTTTAATTGTTTTACAATATCTGCAGTCTTATCAATAATAACTGGAATATTGCCATTATGAATTATATTTTTTATATCTTTTATATTATTTACTAAAATTGCTTTAATACCCTCAACTTCTACACTACCATCATATACAGCTTGAGAAAATGAAATAGTTCGTCGTACTGTAGTAGGTTTACTTATTTCTGTCATAACTATATCAAAGCCACATCTTTTTAATCTATGGGCTACGCCAGTAGCTAAATCACCAGCGCCCTTTATTAAAATTAGCATAGTATAACCCTCCATTTTAATAATATATAAGATATTTAAATTTCATTTTAAAATATTTTATATTAAAGTTTCTTTAATTAAGAACTCTAGGATTATCAACAAATTCTAACTAAAAGTTCACCTTCAGGCATATTAACAATCCTTTTTCCACCAATTAAGGTTTTTAAATATACTTTGTTTTTACCATCATTAATTGCTTCACCAATTATAGCTGAATTTTTTGCTACAGGGTTTTCTTTCATTATATTCAAAACCTTATTAGCTTCTTCTTTATCAACTATTACAACTACTTTTCCTTCATTTGCTACATATAGAGGATCTAATCCTAATATATCGCATACAGATTTAACCTCATTTTTTATAGGAAGGTCAATTTCGTTAATTTCCATACTTATTTTACTATGTTCTGAAATTTCATTTAATGTAGTAGCAATCCCCCCTCTTGTTGGATCTCTTAATACTTTAATATTATTACTTACAGATAAAATATCACTTATAAGTTCATTTAAAAGGCAACAATCACTTTTTATGTTTGAACTAAAGTTTAGATTTTCTCTTTCATTCATAATAGATATACCATGATCACCTAAGGTACCACTTATAATTATTTTATCTCCATCTTTTACAGTATCTCCACCTAGGTAAGGCGTAGTATCTTTTTTTATACCAATACCTGTTGTATTAATATAAAGTTTATCGCAACTTCCCCTTTCAACAACTTTTGTATCTCCTGTAACAATTTTAACGTTAGCTTTTTTAGCTGTTTCTGCCATAGATTTAACGACTCTTTCAAGTTCATTAAAACTTAATCCCTCTTCAATTATAAATCCTACAGAAATATAAAGAGGAATAGCTCCACTCATTGAAATGTCATTTATTGTCCCACAGACTGAAAGCTTTCCAATATCACCACCTTTAAAAAAAATAGGATTTATAACAAAAGAATCAGTTGATATTGCTATTTTGTCATTAAGTTTAGGTAATATAGTTGAGTCATTTTTTTGATTAAGATATTCATTTTCAAAGTACTTAAAAAATATATCATTTATTAGTTTATTTGTAGCTTTTCCACCACTACCATGAGATAAGGTTATTATATCCATAATTTATTTCCTCGCTTAATTTTATATATTTTACTTACATAAACTTAATAATTAAAATTTTAAGAATGATTATATTAAAACGTAATTCATTTATCTATATTTATAAAAAGATGCACAAGCTCCTTCTTCTGAAACCATACATGGGCCAATAGGATTTAATGGCGTACAAGTACTTCCAAAAAGTTTACACTGAATGGGTTCTTTAATACCCATTAAAATTTCCCCACAAGAGCAGCCTTTATTATCTTTAGTTTCAATAATATTCATATTAAGGTTAGTTAAAATATCAAAATTAATATATTTATCCTTTAATTTAAGTCCGGCATTATCTATTTTACCAATACCTCTCCAAATACTTTCAGTCGGTTCAAAAACTTCATATAACATTTTTAAAGCTTCTATATTTCCTTCTTTTTTAACTAACCTTCCATAAAAATTTTCTAAAGTTGAACAAGAGTTTTCCTTCATTTCAATTAGTTTTAATATTGATGCTAAAATATCATTTGCTTCAAAGCCACAAATAACTAGGGGGGTATTATATTCTTTTGACAAATTTATAAATGGCTCTTCACCAATAATTGTTGCAACATGACCTGGACATAAAAATGCATCAATTTTAACCTGAGGATTTAAAACTAAGCTTTTCATGGCTTCAGGCATTGTTTTTAATGAATTTAAAATAAAGAAATTATTTATCGATTGCTTTTTAGCCAAAGTAATAGTAAGAGCTATTATTGGAGCTGTAGTTTCAAATCCTATAGATAAAAATACAATTTTCTTTTTAGGATTTTCTTTTGCAATTTTTATACTATCTACTGGAGAATATACAACTCTTATATCATGTCCAAGTGCTTTTTCGGTATTTAAAGTGCTTTTAGTACCTGGAACTCTCATTAAATCACCAAATGTTGTAATTATTACATCATTCATTTTTGAAAGAGTTATAGCTGTATCTATATATCCTTGAGGTGTAACACAGACAGGACAACCAGGACCATTAATTAGCTTAATATTTTTAGGTAATAGGTCTTTTATACCTAATTTTAAAATAGCATTAGTATGTGTACCGCAAACCTCCATAATTGTAATATCTGTAGTGTTTTTTTGTATTTTATTCAAAAGTTTAGTTGTAATTTTAGGATCTTTTATTTTATTTATGACTTCCATTTAGCTTACACTCCTCAATTGCATCACTAAGTTCTTCAAAAATATCCAAAGTTTCCTTAGCATAATCTTCATCAATCTTTTGAATCGCACAACCTGCATGAACTAAAACATATTCTCCGATTTTTGGATTTTCTATAAACGATATATTTACATTAATATTAACGCCACCATAATTAACAACAGCTTCTCCATCATTTATTTTCTCAATTTTAGCTGGTACTGCTATACACATTTCATTCTCACACCTTTCAAATATTACAAATAAATTATAAATTTTCATTAGCAATAATGAGTTGCCCAAAACTTATTCCACTATCATTACAAGGAATATTTCTATGAGTATAAATATTGAAATTATTTTTTTCCAATACATCAATTATTCCTGTAAATAATATTTCGTTTTGAAAAACACCGCCACTTAAAGCAACAGAATTTATATTATAGTCTTTTCTTAATATTAAAATAATTTCAATTGTGGCATTAATTATTGTGTTATGAAACTTTTTCGATATTATTGATACAGCTAAATTATTATTTATGTCTTTAATAATGCCTTTTATAATGTTATCAAAATCTAAAATATAAAGAGAATTAATAGTTTTAATAGAATAGGTATATGATTCCGTTATTGAATCATTACTTATATTTTGAAGATAAATTGCAGCTTCACCTTCAAAGCTTATATTACTATTAAAGCCAATTAATGAGCTAATTCCATCAAATAATCTTCCAATACTAGAAGTTTCAGGAGAATTTATATTTTTATCAATCATTTTTTTTATAGTTTTATAGTCATTTTGTCTTAAATGAGTAGGTATATATTTCTCATAATCTTCATTAAAAACTTTATATAATAAAGAAATTGCAATTTTCCAAGGTTCCTTTATTGCACTTTCGCCACCAGGCAAATTAAAATAGCCTAAATGTGCAACTCGCTGGAAGGATTTTTTATTGCATATTAAAAACTCGCCCCCCCATATTTTTTTATCTAATCCATATCCTGTACCATCAAATGCAACACCTATAACTTTCTCATTAGCATTATTTTCAGCTAAACAACTTACAATATGGCTATGATGATGTTGGACTTCTATCTTTTTAAAGGTATTATCCAAAGAATCACTAATATATATTTTTTTTTCAATTTCTATATTCTTATAATTAAAATCAGGATGTATATCATAAACAATGGTCTTAGGAGCAATTTCATAAATTTTAGTAAAGTGTTCTATTATATTTTCTAATAAGTTAATTGTACTTACATTCTGCAAATCACCAATATATTCACTTATAAATATATCTTTTTTATTGCTTAATGAAATTGTATTTTTTAATTCAGCACCTAATGCTAAAATTTCATTTTTAGTTTTAATATTTATTGCAGTAGGAGAATATCCCCTACCGGATCTGATAACTCTTTCTTTATTTTCTAAAAAAATACTTACACTATCATCAATAGGCATATATATTTCTCTATTATGCATTAAATAATAATCAACAATATGATTAAGTTTGTTTAATGCATCTTCATTTTTGTAAATCATAGGTTCACCGCTAATATTGGCACTTGTTACAACTAGTACATTTATTCCATTTTCAAATAATAAATAATGCAAGGGAGTATAGGGTAGCATTACTCCTACTCTTTTATTATTAGGTGCTAAATTTTCAGGTAGCTTAAAATCAGGTAATTTTTTTAACAACAAAATAGGTCGTTTGTTACTAGTGAGAATTTCCTCTTCTTTATTTGTTAATATACAATATTTTTTTACGGTTTCTACATCTTTCATCATAATAGCTAAAGGTTTTCTAGGTCTTCCTTTTTTTTCTCTTAATAGTTTTATTGTATTTTCATTTGTACCATCACAAACTAAATTAAATCCACCTAACCCTTTTACAGCTAGTATTTTTCCTTTTTTTAAAAAATCTATAGCTTCACTCATTACATAATTAGAATTTAAAGTTAACTCTTCTCCAGTTTTATTAGAAAGCCAAACACGAGGCCCGCATTCTTTACAACCATTAGGTTGGGCGTGAAATCTCCTGTTTAATGGATTTTCGTATTCTTTTTTACAGTTATCACACATTATAAATTCATTCATAGTAGTAGAGTCTCTATCATATGGAAGTGATTTTGTTATAGTAAATCGTGGTCCACAATTTGTACAATTTGTAAAGGCATATCTATATCGTATATTCTTCTTATCAAATATATCTTCTTTACACTTATCACATATAGAATAATCAGGAGAAATATACGTAGTTGGTTTTGTACTATTATTACTCTCTTTTATAGTAAATTCTTTATAATTAATAACTTTTTTTTCTTTTACAATAATTTTATTAATTTTAGAGAGTGGAGGTGGATTATTTTTTATGTTATTTATAAATACATCTAAACTTCTATTGTCACCTTCAGCATCAATTAATACTCCCATAGCAGTATTGTTTACCCATCCATTAAGATTACTTTTTATAGCTAAATTATATATAAATGGCCTAAAGCCTACTCCTTGAACAATTCCATTAATTTCAATAAATTTTCTTTTTATAGACATATTACACACCACCTTTCTGTAAAAAATTTACATATAAGTATAAGTTAATTATATCATTTATTTTATAATTTCAATAATTATAAAATAAAAAAATAGAGATAAATATAATTAATTTTAATTATATTTATCTCTATTTTAAGTCTTTATTTTAAGATTACTCTTTCCAAGTTGAATTTTTAATAAACTCTTCAACAATATTATGATTCATATCTGGATTAATAGTTTCCTCATGAGTAATAGTTATTATAGACATAGCTACTGAATATTTTAAAGTATCTTTAATGCTTAAATTATTCATATAACCATATCCAATACCTGCAACAAAGGAATCACCTGCTCCAGTTACATTTTTAACTTCTATTTTTTCGCCACAAGCAAGCTTACCTTCTTCTCCAGTACTTGTTACATAATATATACCATCAGCATCTAAACTTATGAATACATTCTTAACACCTTGGTCTATAAAGAATTTACCTGCTTTTCTTAAATCATCATCATTTTCTATTTTAAATCCACAAAGGGCTTCAACCTCAAATCTGTTAGGTTTTATAGTGTGGAAATATTTAACTAAATGACGTATTTTTCTAGCTTTCTTAGCCGAAACTGGATCTAATATGAATTTACTTTTACCTCCATATTTTTTTAATATGTACTCTAGTAGCTCAGGATTATCTGAATCAACAATTGTATATTCAGCATTTCTAAAAATTTCATCCTTAGCATCAATGAATGATTGATCCATTTTATTTAAACTTTCCATATCAACTACGGCTGATTCCATTTCACCTTGATGATTTAAAATGGCCATATAAGTAGGTGTGCTTTCTCCCTTTAATATAAGTGAGTTTTCCATGTTATATCCCATTTTTTTAGAATGTTCAAAAATGCTCTTTCCATTTTCATCATCACCTAGTGTAGAAATAAATTCAGTTTTTACCCCAACTCTTGCTAAATTTTCAGCTATATTTCTACATACTCCCCCAAAAGATATTTTTATATGTCCTGGAATTGAATCATTTTGAACATAGCTTCTTCCACAGAAACCAAAAATATCAACTATCGATGCCCCTAATACTAATATATATGGATTATTATCATTCATACTATCTCTCCTGCCATAAAATTAACGTAATAAAATATAAATACATTATAGTAAAGAGAAAGGAAAAAATAAAGAGGGAATTACAAAAAAAATGTCGAAAAATTAAATTTATAAGAAAAAATTACCCCAAGTTAATTAAAAATACGAACTTGGGGCAAATAAATATAATTAAATATTCGTAGGAACAGTTTTCATATTTATATTAATTTCTTTAGGATTATAATTTATATTACATTCTGTTAAATTTAAATTTTTAAATGCTACTGACATCATAAGCCTAATTCTATTTATTTGATTTACTTCAGAAGCACCAGGATCATAATCTACTGCAATAATATTGGCAAGAGGATATTTTGTTTTTAAAGCTTTAATCATACCCTTACCAGTAACATGGTTTGGAAGACATGCAAAAGGTTGTACACAAACAATATTATTAACGCCATTTTCTATAAGTTCTATCATTTCACCAGTTAAAAGCCATCCTTCACCAGTTTGGTTTCCTAAAGAGACAACTTTATTGGCTTTTTCGGCTAGGGCATTTATTTTAACAGGTGATCCAAATCTTTCACTCTTTTCAAGTTCTTCCATTAAAACCTTTCTAGATGATTCAATATAAGATATTGCAATATTACAACCATCTTTAACTAATTTACTTCCTGATAAATACTTGTATTTAAAAACATTATTAAAGCAACAATATAAAAAGAAATCTAATAAGTCAGGTACTACTACTTCGGCACCTTCTTTTTCTAAAACATCAATTATATTATTATTAGCAGTTGGATGGTATTTTACTAAGATTTCTCCAACTATTCCAACCTTAGGCTTAACAATATCATTTATCTCTAGTTTATCAAAAGAGCTAACTATTTCTTTTATATTTTCATTCATTTCATTTTTATTGCCATTTTCTATATTAATGAATGCCTTTTCTCTAAATTGATTATATAATGCATTTGCAGAACCTTTTACTTTTTCATATGGTCTAACTCTATATAACACTCGCATAAATAAATCACCATATATAATGCCCATAATTAATTTTTTTATAAGCTCATATGTTATAGTGAATCCAGGTTGTTTTTCTAATCCTATAGTATTTAAAGAAATAATTGGTACATCTTTAAATCCAGCTTCTTTTAAAGCTTTCTTTAAAAATCCAACATAATTAGTTGCTCTACATCCTCCGCCTGTTTGTGTAATAATAACTGCTGTTTTATTTACGTCATATTTTCCAGATTTCAATGCATTTATAATTTGTCCGATAACAAGAATCGAAGGATAGCATGCATCATTATTAACATATTTTAATCCCTCTTCAACAGCTTGCTTATCATCACCTGGCAGTACATCTAAGTTATATCCACTAGATCGTGCAGCTCTTTCTATAAATTGAAAATGTATTGGTGACATTTGAGGTGCAAGTATTGTCCAATCTTTCTTCATTTTCTTAGTAAATATATTTTTTTTATAATTTGTATCAACATTTTTTAGTTCTATATTAAATTTTTCTCTCTCTTCCATGGCTGCTTTTAGTGATCTTAACCTAATTCTTACAGCACCTAAGTTAGTACCTTCATCTATTTTTATTAATGTATACATTTTGTTTCTAGAAGCAAGTATTTCAGAAACCTGATCAGAAGTAACAGCATCTAATCCACAACCAAATGATGTTAATTGAACTAATTCTAAATCGGTTCTATCTTTAACAAAAGAAGCAGCTTTATATAATCGTGTATGATACATCCATTGATCAACGACTCTTAATGGCCTATTAACTTTGCCTAAATGAGATATGCTATCTTCAGTTAAAACTGCCATGTTATACGAAGTTATGATATCTGGTAGTCCATGGTTTATTTCAGTATCAATATGATAAGGACGTCCACATAAAACTATACCTTTTATTTTTTTATCATTTATATATTTTAGAGCTTCTTCTCCTTTATTTCTTATATCATTTTTTACATTTTCGCGCTCTTCAAAAGCTAAATTTACAGCAGTAATAGCTTCTTTTAATGTAACATTATAGTCCTTAAATATATCTACTATTCTTTTATATAGTTTTTCTTTATTATGAAGTGATAAAAATGGTGATATATACTTTACACCTTTAAGGTTTAATTGGTCTATGTTATGCTTAATAACCTCAGGATAAGATGTAACTATTGGACAATTATAATGATTATTTGCATTTTTATCTTCTATATATTCGTATGGAACACATGGATAAAATATAGTTTTTATGTTTTTATTTATAAGTGAAAGTATATGTCCATGAGTGAGCTTTGCTGGATAACATACAGACTCAGAAGGTATTGTTTCTATTCCTAGATTAAATATCTTTTTACTAGAGTTTTCAGATAAAATTACTCTAAATTTTAAGCTTGTAAGTAAAGTAAACCAAAATGGATAATTTTCATAAATATTTAGTGCTCTAGGAATTCCTATTTCACCTCTTATAGCTTCTTCTTTTGATAAGGGTTCATAATTAAATATTCTCTCTAATTTGTATTTATATAAATTAGGGATCTCTGAATTTTTATTTATATGACCTAATGGTTTTTCACATCTGTTACCTGTAATAAATTTTTCATTGTTATTAAATTTAATAATTGTTAATAGACAATTATTTCCACAACCGCCACATCTTCTACAACTGGTATCCATAGAAAAGCTTTTTAAGTTATCTTTATTAACTAATGATGTTTTCATTCCTAATTCATATTTTTCTTTACTTATTAATGCTGCTCCAAATGCACCCATCAATCCAGCTATATTAGGTCTTATAACATTAATACCAGTTATTTTTTCAAAGCTTCTCAATACGCCATCATTATAAAAAGTACCACCTTGAACTAGAATATTTTTCCCAAGCTCATTAAAATTTCGTATTTTTATTACTTTATATAGAGCATTTTTTATTGCAGAATAACATAACCCTGCAGAAATATCTGAAATATCAGCACCCTCTTTTTGAACTTGTTTAACTTTAGAGTTCATAAATACAGTACATCTTGAGCCTAAATCAACTGGAGATTTAGATTTAATGCTTAGCTTTGAAAATTCTTCTATAGATAAATTTAAAGATTTGCTAAAACTTTCAATAAATGATCCACATCCAGAAGAACAAGCTTCATTTAACAATATGCTATCTATAACTCCATTTTTTATTTTTAAGGCCTTCATGTCTTGACCACCAATATCTAATATGAAATCAACATTATCTTTAAAATATTTAGCTCCTTTGAAGTGACATATAGTTTCAATTTCACCATTATCTACTTTTAATGCTGTTTTAATTAAAGCTTCACCATATCCTGTTACAGTTGAGTTTGCTATGTTTATATCATCATTAATTTTTTCATAAAATTCTTCTAACATGGTAATAGTTTTTATTAAGGGGCTACCTTCATTGCTATTATACTTAGAAAATAATAATTGCCCCTGATCTCCTATTACTACCATCTTAGTGGTTGTTGAGCCTGCATCTATTCCAATAAAAACATTTCCCTTATAAGTACTTAAGTCTTCCCTTTTTACATCATTTAAGGCATGTCTTTTTTTAAAATCCATATACTCCTGTTCATTTAAGAATAGAGGCTCTAAAGAATTATCTTTATTTATTTCTATAGTTGTATTATTCAATCTATTTATTAATTCTTTTATAGTTAACGTATCTCTATCTTCACTTAAAAGAGCTGCACCTAATGCTACATATAACTCACCATTATCAGGTACATTATAATTTTTATCGCTTAAATTCAGAGTTTTGATAAATCGCTCTCTTAGACCATCTAAAAAATGAAGAGGTCCTCCTAAAAATGTTACATTTCCTCTAATAGGTTTACCACAAGCAAGTCCACTTATAGTTTGATTTACAACGGCTTGAAATATAGATGCTGCAATATCCTCTGATTTAGCTCCTTCATTAATTAAAGGTTGTACATCAGTTTTAGCAAAAACACCACATCTAGATGCTATAGGATAAATTATTGTAGAGTCTTTTGATAAATTATTTAAGCCTTCCGCATCTGTATTTAAAAGAATAGCCATTTGATCAATAAATGCACCTGTTCCACCAGCACATGTACCATTCATTCGTTGGTCTATTCCATTTTTCAAATAGGTTATTTTAGCATCTTCACCACCAAGTTCTATAACAACATCTGTTTGTGGTAAGTATTCTTGAACTGCTTTTGTACAGGCTATAACTTCTTGCTCGAAAGTACAATTAAGCCATTCTGAAACAGCAATTCCACCAGAGCCTGTAATTGTAACTTTTACGTTAGAATCATTAATAACATTAAATAAATCAATAAGAACTTCTTTTAAAGTTGTTTTAATATCTGAATAATGTCTTTTATAGTCACTATAAGTGATTCTTCCTAAATTATCTAGTGCTATAATTTTTATTGTTGTTGAACCTACATCAATTCCTAATTTTAAATAACTCATATTATCACACTCACAAAAATATATTATCATTTTATATTTACTATATTTTTCTTATATATATGTCTATATTTAATTCTAAACATATTACAATTTTATGAATAATAATATTGAATATAGACAATAATTAGAATATTAGTAAGAATTACTTAGGAGGTGTTTATGAGTTACTTTAGCGAAGGAAATAGATGTTATAATAATAAGGATTATAAGAAAGCGATAGATTATTATATAGAATCTATAGAATCTAATGAAAATGAAGGATGTTCTTATTATAATGCAGGAGTTTGTCATATTAAGCTTAAAGAATATAGCAAAGCTATAGAAATGTTAAAAAAGGCATTATCAATACAAAAAGAAAGTAAATATTATTTTAATTTGGCATATTGCTATGCAATGCTCGAAGAAAAAACAAAGGCATTATTATACTTTAATAGAGCTTGGGCTCTAGACAGCACAGATAAGGATTGTGAAAAGGCTATAAATCTTTTAATAAGTAAAAATAAAAAAGCGCTATAATTAGCGCTTTTACCATTCTCCCGCAATGCTTTCTTTAATATGATCATTATAAAAGTCATAATTATCAAAATAATCACCGGCTAAATAAAAAGTTGTATCAAGTGGAATCCACTTTTCTTCATCATCTAAATAGACTTCATTCCATGCATGAGGACCATATTGTACTCCATCGAATCCGTCACCTGTGACTAGTCTTACCTTAAGTCCAGTAGCTTTAGCCATAGCCACATAAAGACAAGAATAATCAAAGCAAATACCTTTCCGCGTAGTCCAAGCTGAAATTGCTCCACTATCTTCTAACTCTTCATTGTTTAATGCCATTTTAGCTTTATCATAATCATATTCTAAATTACTACCAATCCATGAATATAATATTCGGGCTTTTTCTCTATCAGAATTGCAACCTTTTGTTAATTCTAAAGCTTTACTATCTATTTCTTCTGAAGACATAATACCGTCTTCTATTCTAACACCATTATAATAAATTATTATGTTATTAGCAGGTAAAATTTTTTCAACAAGTTCCTCACTAAAGTAAACTCTTTTATTTTCAACTAGTTTTGAAACTTTATTATATGTGTTTAAATTGTTAAAAATATTAATTTGGGAGTTATATCCAACAGTATTATTATAAGTTATAACGCTTAGAAATATAATTCCAAGTATAATAATTCCGTTAAAACACCCAATTATAGATGAAAAGAAAATCAATACTATATCTTTATTAATTTTTTTCTTAGATCCTAATAAAAAAAATATACCTTTACATATGAAATAAATTGAAAGCTGTATAATAAAAAACAAGCACATAAGCAATAATATTTTTAAGATATCAGTTACAATAATATTACTTGTAAAATAATTATTAATAAAATCTGTTATCATTAATAAAATTACATCTATTTTAAAATATAATGTTATAAATGCAACAAATATAGAAAAATAATAAAGCATTTTTTCTAGTACAAATTTTATTGTTCTTGTATTAAGTGATTTTTTTATACTATCACCTAATACAAGAAACAATATAATAGTACATATACCATAAGAGAGAATTTCACTCATTAAGATTGCTCCTTTTATTATATTAATTCATCATTAACTACAATCTTTATAACTTCGGAAATTAAGCTATATTCGTATCCCTTCCCCATTAAAAATCTATAAAGTTTTTGCTTAAGTTTATACTTATCATTTTCTCTTTTGCATAGTGTTTTATATTTTCTTAAAGCTAAATCTATTGCTACATCTTTAAGCTCGTTATTATCTATCATTGATAATTCTTTTTCTATAAGACTTTCATCTATGCCTTTTTGTTTTAATGTATATTTTATTTTCATTTGTCCTTGAGTTTTACTTTTATCTCTTACGTACATTTTTGCATAATTACTATCATTTAAAAAATTATATTCTTTTAAGAAATTAATTGTCTTATCAATTATATGATTTTCATAATCCTTTAATACTAGTTTATCTCTAATTTCTTTTTCACTCTTATGTGTTCGTTCAATAATTTTAAGCGCAGAATTTTTACACTTTATATAATTATCTTCATTTACTATTTTTTTTAAGGAATCTATATCTATTTCTTGTTTAACCTTTAAATTTTCCTTATATACAATTTCTGCACTTACTGAAAATGCGAATTCATCATTTATAAATATATTTACACGTTCTTTATTTCTTTTTCCAACTTCTATTTTTGTTATTATATTCATAACTACTTCCACCTACATTTAGGATTTTAATATATGCACTGTAGGGTTATTTAAAACTTTATGTGCTGTTTTATAAATTTCATCTTTAGTAATTTTATTTAAATTATCCATATCAGTTAAAAACTCAAATATATCTTCACCTTCAAGTGCCTGGTTTAAGATATAATTGCATAATTCAACTGAATCTTCTAGGGTTGATATTACAGCTGTTTTATGGACTTTTTTCATTATTTCTAAATCTTTTACACCAATTTCAATATGCCCACTTTTTATATTGCTTAATATTTCTTCTATTGCATCGGACGCTTTATCAATATCTTCTTCATCTACAGCAGTATAAATATATAGTGTTTTTACATTTTGAGTCATATCTAAATGTGAATATATATCATAAGCTAAGCCTTTATTTTCACGTACTTCCCTAAATAATAAAGAGTTAGAACTTTCACCTAATCTATGATTTAATATTCTTAGTGGAAGCTCGTATTTTTTTTCTAGGTCATAAAAGGTAAATAAATATATTATGGTACTTAACTCTATATTTTCTTTTTTTGATATTTCTTTAGTACATTTATTTTTTTCATCTTTTACCTTACATTGTATCCTTTTTCCAGGTTTCCATTCACCAAAAGCTTTGATAATTTTTTTAATTGCTTCTTCATGTGATAAAGAACTTACCATAGTTATTAGTGAGTTATTAGGTAAGTAGTATTTATTATAGTACTCTACTAATTCTTTTCTATTAAAGCTTTTAACATTTTTATCAAATCCAGCAACATCATATCTTAGGGCACTTTCTGTAAATGCAACTTCATTTGTTCGTCTAAAGCTGTAATCTTCAACACTATCTTTACTTGCTCTAAGTTCTGCTAGTATAACTCCCCTTTCTTTTTCAATTTCCTCTAATGGAAAATCTGAATGAATTATCATGTCTGAAAGTAAGTCTATAGCATTTACTAACTCCTCTTCTAAGCAACTTATTGAATATACAGTTTGTGAATAGTCTGTATAGGCATTGTATTCTCCACCTAATGATTCTAAATCATCATTTAAAGCTTCAAAGTTTCTATTTATTGTACCTTTAAAAAGCATATGTTCTATAAAATGTGAAATTCCTTTCTCATTTAAGCTTTCATTTAGTGCACCTACTTTTATTCCGACATTTATTGAAGATATTTGAGTATCCTTTTTTATTGTTAATACTTCTAGGCCATTAGGCAAAATATGTTTTTTTACATCAAAATTCAATTTAACCATCTATTTAGTAATTCCCCCCATTTGTTCATTTAAATTTCTATTTAAATACTGTTAAAATTCTATTTTTCCTTCTAGTATAATACTATAATTTACTGCTTAATTACAACATAATAATACTTCTATAGTTTATATTTAAAAACTTTTAGTCTATAATTATTATATAAAATACGTTATTAAAGGAGCATTTATGAATAAGACTATTTTAATTATTGAGGATGAATTAAAAATTAGATTTCTTTTAAGGGATTATTTAAAAGCTGAAGGGTTTTCAGTTTTAGAGGCATGTGATGGGGATGAAGGATTATTCACTTTTAAAAATAATAAGGTAGATTTAATTCTTTTAGACATCATGATGCCAAAGGTTGATGGAATAACAGTATTAGAAACTATTAGAGAAGTATCAGATCTTCCAGTTATTTTATTAACTGCAAAAGGCCAAGAAGAGGATAAACTTTTTGGTTATGAAGTTGGTGCTGATGATTATATAACTAAACCATTTTCACCTAAAATATTAATTGCTAAAATAAAAGCATTATTAAAAAGGACTAATGATTATAATGATAATAATGTAGAACAAAATTATAATGGATTGATTATAAACAAGCTTGCTCATGAAGTTAAAGTTAATGATGAACATTTAACTTTATCACCAAAGGAATTCGAGTTACTAGTTTATTTATCAGAACATAGTGGAGTTGCATTAACTAGAGATATAATACTAGATAATGTTTGGGGGTTAGATTATTATGGAGATTTAAGAACTGTTGACACAAATATTAAAAGGCTTAGAGAAAAGTTAGGAGTTAAATCCAATTATATAGTTACAGTTAGAGGAAGTGGTTATAAGTTTGAGGTACAAAATGAAAAATAGTATATCAAAAAGAATCTCTGTAATAACATTTGGGTTAATTTCAGTTGTATTTTTACTTACATTTTTATTTCAAACACTATTTTTTCAAGATTTCTATTTAACTAAAAAAACTAAAGCACTACTTATAAATGTTAAGCGCCTTCAAACTATGTATTCTTATCAAATTCATAATAAAGGCGTATTAGTTGATGCTTTAAAATCTTATGAGGAAACTAACAACTCTCGTATTGCTATTTTTTCATTAGACGGAAATCTAAGATATTTAACTGATTACGATGGTAATTTTGAAGATTTGCAATTTCTCACAAATTTTTGTTCAGAGTTATTATCAGATAAAGAATTGCTCAATGAGGTTATATCTACAGGTAAAATAAAAAGTACACTTTTTACTAATAAAGATAGCGATATAAAAAAAATAGGAATTATTGCACCAATGTCACTTCAAAGTGAACATGATTCTATAATTATTTCAGTATCATCTATACAACCTATAAAGGAGGCATATACCGTTATTCAAAGTTTTTATCTTTATCTTTTAATAGGTTTTATAATAGTTGCTATATTTTTATCTAAGATTTATTCAAAACTTATTAGTAATCCTCTTATTAAGCTTAACAATATAGCTAAAAAGATGTCATTATTAGATTTTAATGTTAAATGTGATGTTTCATCTGATGATGAGATCGGTAATCTTGCAAGTACACTTAACTTCTTATCATCTAATCTTGAAAAATCACTTCAAGATTTACGAGAGAAAAATGAGCAATTGGAAAATGACATAGAAAAAGAAAGAAATCTTGAAAAAATGAGAAAAGATTTTGTAGCAACTGTTAGCCATGATTTAAAAACGCCTATTGGTATTATTAGTGGATATGCAGAAGGACTAAAGGATGGCATTGTTTCAGGTGAAAATGCTAAAATATATCTTGAGACCATTATTGATGAAGCTGCAAAGATGAACTCTTTATTAACTAACATGTTACATTTATCAAAGCTTGAATCGGGAGACATAATATTAAATTTAGAAGAGTTTAATATTATAAGAATGCTACAAGGGATTGTTAAAAAATTCTCCTTAGAACTTAAGAATAAAGAGCTTAACGTTATTTTTAGTAATTTGCCTGATTATGCTTATGTTAGAGCCGATATACTTCAAATGGAGCAAGTTATTAAAAACTTAATTTCAAATTGTATTAAATATACTCCATCTAATAATGATATATTTATTAAAGTTAATGAAGAAGAGGAAGACTTTATTATTTCAATAGAAAATAAAGGGGTAACTATTCCAGAATCTGAAATTGAGAATTTATTTACTACATTTTATAAACTTGATAAATCAGGTGATAGAAGTCAAAATAGCTTTGGACTTGGTCTAGCTAGTGTTAAAATAATATTAGAACTACACAATAGTACTTTTTCAATAAAAAATAGCGATAATGGAGTAATTTTTACATTTAGCTTAAAAAAGGTAATAGAATAAAATAAAAATAGCCTATCTTTTCAATATTCCATGTTTACTACATAGGGATGCTCTAAAGATAGGCTATTTTTATTATATATATTGTCTATTTATTTTTTTAAATATAATTTCCTTGGAAACTTGTAAAGTATCTTTGTTAATTTCAATTTTAAAAATATCAGGACACTCTTCTTCTCGCCATTTTTTCATATATTTAGGGGTTGCTTGAAAAGTATAAAAATATTTTTCATCATATATATCGGAAAATTCCAAATAAGATAGTTTACTATGTCTATCTAACTTTAAATTTTCTTTATCTAAATTATTTAATATAGGAATAAAATATCTTAAAGGTATTTCATATTTAAAGTTTCCTGAAATCTCTTTTGCTTCCATTAAAGCTCTTTTTAAAAATTTATATTCTTTATCAGTTAATTCCTTAAATCCAATTTTAAATATTGGTTCACCAAGTCTATTTTTATCTATTTTAATTCTTATCATGAGTTCACCATCTTACTATATCTTTTTAAGTAATTAAAATGCATACAATTTTTAACTTTAATTTATTAAATTACATATGCACACTTTAGATGAAATTTAGAACTTAATTCAAGCTAAACTTCATAAAATAAAAATTCTAAGTTACACTTATGAATATTATATCATAACTTTTTACAATTTAAATTGTCTCTATATAATAAAAGAAAATTTTTATTATATAGAATATACTTTTTGATTAAATAAAAGCACCATCAATTTTAATAATTTGTCCTGTTAAGTACTTAGAATCATCGCTACATAGAAAAGCTACAGCTTTAGCTATTTCTGAAACATCCCCAAATCTATTCATTGGAATTTCATCTATTAAATTTTGCTTTTCTTCTTCTGATAAAAAGCTATTCATTTCAGTATTAATTACCCCTGGAGCTATAGAATTAACTCTTATATTAAAAGGAGCAACTTCTTTTGCTAAGGATTTTGTGAATAAATTAAGCCCACCCTTTGTTGTACTATATACAACTTCACAAGAAGCTCCTACTTCCCCCCATATAGAAGAGATATTTATTATATTTCCATAATTTTTACTTATCATGTATGGAAGTGCATATTTAGATAAATACATAGCACTTAAAAGATTAGTGTTTATTAAACCTTCAATATCCTCTTCTGTAAAATCCATAAATAGTCCTACTTGTGATTTTGCTGCATTATTAATTAATATATCTATTTTTCCAAATATAGATATAACTTCTTCTATAAGCTCTTTACAATTAACAGAATTTGAAATATCTTTTTTTATTATTTTAGCATATCCACCATTAAGTTGAATTTCTTCTAATGTTTTTTCAGCACCTAAATTATCTTGTGAAAAATTTATAATAACACTTGCACCTTTATGAGCAAGTTCTTTAGCTATTGCACTTCCTATTCCTCTAGATGAACCAGTAATTAAAACAACTTTACCAATTAAATCACTCATTTATTTATCCTCACTTATTTATATTGTATATTAATTTATATTATCATTAATTTTAAAAATATATAAGCTATAATATAACAAGTGAATATAAAAATATAGAGAATTTTATATATTTTATTTTTATTGCTTTAATTCTTCCTTTTTTTTATTCTTTCTTCTTTTGCGTATTGCAAATAAGATGATATAGGTGTTGGGCCACCTATTATTTTTCTAACAACCCAAAGAGATCCTGTTTCTTGAGCATTAATTTCCCATTTTACTAATTTTATCTTTCCCTTTTCTATTTCAATTGCTGTCATAGCATAAGGAAGTACACAACAACCATCATTAAAATATGGAGGCTCATAAACAGTAGGAAACCTACTGTTATGAGTATGACCACAAAGTATCATTTTTCCATTATCTATAGCCCAAGATTGTAGTTTTATGTCTTCCCTGCTTCTTTTTGTTTTGCTTTTAGCAGAGGTAGTTGGATCACGAAAACCTGCTATACCATTTAAAAATTTCCAAAAATATCTTACTAGGAATCTATTAATAACCCAAAGCTCATTATTAGGTATATCAACTTGATTTCCATGGGTTACTAGAAATTTTTCTTCTAAAGGTGTGTACATAAAATTTATACCTTCATAAAATTCAATATCACTTATAAATTCAATAAAAGCTTGGCCATAATCAGCTCCTATTTTTCTTAATGCTTTTTCTTGATTTCTTTTAAAGTTCTTATTTTTCTTTATAAAATCATGATTACCATAAATACAATATATGTTCTCTTTTTTCTTAAATTTATTAAGAATTTTAAAAATATCCTCATAACAATATGCTATTTCATTATAATTTTTATTTTTCCAAAGTTCATCACCATCACCAACCTCTATATAAGTATAATCATTTTTTAAATAATATCTTAAAGCGGTAATATAAATATTTCTATTTGGTAAAAGTGAATCAGAGTATGTTCCATCACCTCTATGAACATCAGAAATAAAAACCAGCTTTGAATCATCGTTAAAATTTACAGTAAAGCCTTCATTATATAAAGTATCTAATTGCTTTTCAGACATTTTTTCACCACTTAATAGTATTTTTAATATTTTATGATTTTAAATTTAAATTTGATATTTTTTTATAAAAGTTAGATACTTAGCACAAACTATTAGAAACATAAGAAAAAGGGGTAATAATAATGATTAAAAAATCTATTTTTAATATTCATCCTCATTATATTTCTTTAAAAAATAATTTATGTAAAATTTTTATTATAACCATGTTAAGTATTAATAATATCATCTTTATTTCTTTTGCAGAGGAATTACCTAAAAATGAAGTAGAAACTATGAAAAGTGATATATTATATCTTAATAGTTTAGATGAGAATGAAGAATTAAAATCTAAATTTCAACCAATTATAGAGAATATATTTTTAAATAGAAATACTGCAATACTTGCAAAAGATAGTGAAGGACTTAAGGAATTCTATGACTTAAATAAAAAGGTAGGTTTATGGGCATATGAAAATGAAGCAAAAAAAATACAATATTTTTCTAATTGGTGTGATAAACAAGGCGCTAATTTTACTAAAATCAATTCAATTATTAAAGTTAGCAAAGTAAATGAAAAAGAAAAGGATGTATATACTGTAATTTGTTATGCATGTACTAAGTTTACTTATGCTTATGAAGATGAACCAACAGTTGAAAATACTTTTAAACTTGGAACATGTCATTATATAAATTTGAAAAAAGATAGTGATAAATATGTAATAAGTAAAGAATGGTATACAGATCCATTAGCTGATTCTTTAGAATTAGAAAATATAAAATGTGATGAAATTAAAGAGACTATTTTAGCACATAAATGCCCAGAGTATAATATTGATGAAAGAACACAAAAAGCAATTGATTATGCTCATACCTATTGTGGTATAAGTGAGGAAGAAGGTCATTTATTTAAATATAATAAGGATTATAAAAACTTTAATCCAGATGGTGGTGATTGTGCTAATTTTGCATCTCAAATTCTTTATGAAGGTGGCGGATTTAAAAAGAATGATATTTGGAATTATCGTGGAAAAAGTGCTACAAAAGCATGGGTCAACGCTCAAGGATTTAAGAATTATTTGGTAAACAGTGGTAGAGCTTCGTATATTTCAAAAGGATCTTACTGTAATACATATAAAGACTCTTTTCAATTACGTCCTGGTGATATAGTAGCTTATGAAAAAAAAGGTAGAATAACTCATGTGTCAACTGTTACAGGCTTAGATTCAAAGGGATATCCTTTAGTAACTTGTCATAATACAGATAGAATGTTAGTACCATATGATTTAGGATGGAGTAATAGCAATATAAAATTTCATTTTATAGATGTTCATTATTAATAAGTACAATTTAAAATATTTTTAATTAAGAAGTATAGTTAAAATATAACAAAAAAATGCAGAGTAATTTAAATAAAAATTAAATTACTCTGCTTTACATATACAAATTTAAATTTCTGTTAGAAAATATGGAATGTTAAAATCACCATGCCAAATACTATTGATACAATTGACATAAGTTTAATTAATATATTTATAGCTGGACCAGATGTGTCTTTAAACGGATCCCCTACAGTATCTCCAACAACAGCTCCTTTATGACATTCGGATCCTTTTCCACCAAAATTGCCTGCCTCAATATGCTTTTTAGCATTATCCCATGCTCCACCTGAATTTGACATCATAACTGCTAGAACAAATCCAGAAATAGTTGCTCCAGCAAGCAATCCTGCAACACCATTAGGTCCTAATATTAATCCAACAGCTAATGGGGTAATAATTGCTATTGCAGCAATTACTAAAAGCTCCTTTTGAGAAGATTTAGTACAAATATCAACACAAGATTCATAATCAGGCTCAGCTTTTCCATCCATTAATCCTTTTATTTCTTTAAATTGTCTTCTAACTTCAATAACTATCTTACTAGCAGCTCTACCAACAGCACTCATGGTACAAGAAGAAAATGCAAAAGTCACCATAGCACCTATAAAAGCACCTATCAAAACTTGTGGATTTAAAATTGATAAATCAAAAGTAAATGATAAATTATTTTCTATAGCCATTTGTTCTATTGAATTCTTATATGCAGCTATAAAAGCTAAGGCAGTTAATGCTGCAGAACCTATAGCAAACCCTTTACCTGTTGCTGCTGTTGTATTACCTAAAGAATCTAAAGCATCAGTTTTATCTCTTACCTCTGAAGGTAATCCAGCCATTTCAGCAATACCACCAGCATTATCTGCTACTGGACCATAAGCATCAGTTGCTAAAGTTATTCCTAGAGTTGATAGCATACCGACAGAAGATATTGCTATACCAAAAAGCCCCATATTAAAGTTAGTTAAACCACCTGATGAAACATAGCTAATTAAAATTGAACATCCTATAATAATTACTGGAGCAGCTGTAGATTTCATTCCAACAGATAATCCTGTAATTATTACAGTTGCAGGGCCTGTTTCAGAGGATTCTGCTATACTTTTTGTTGGTTTATAATTATCACTAGTATAATATTCAGTAAAGAATCCTATTAATAAACCAGCAATTAAACCACATAATATTGAAAAATATACTCCTAGATGACCTTTTCCTAAAATATTATTTACAACAAAGAAAGATGCTATAGCTATAACGATTGCAGAAAAATATGTTCCTCTTCTTAATGCACCTAATAATGCTTTTTGAGATACATCTTCTTTTGATCTAACAAAAAAGCTTCCAACTATAGATGCCATTACACCAATAGAGGCAATTACTAAAGGAATAGCAGCACCTTTAACAGAAAGACCAGCTGATACTGCTAAAGCACAAGATGATAAAATTGAACCTACATAAGACTCATAAAGATCAGCTCCCATTCCAGCAACGTCACCAACATTATCACCAACATTGTCAGCTATAACAGCTGGATTTCTTGGGTCATCTTCTGGAATACCAATTTCAACTTTACCTACTAAATCAGCACCTACATCTGCAGCTTTTGTAAATATCCCTCCACCAACTCTTGCAAAAAGAGCCATTGATGAAGCGCCCATACTAAAAGTTAACATTGTTGTAGTAATAATAGAGATTCTTTGGTCAATAGGTAGATAACTATAATAGCAATTTAAAATAAGATACCAAATACTTAAATCAGCTAATGCTAAACCTACAACAACAAGTCCCATAACTAATCCACTGGAAAAAGCTACTCGTAAACCACTATTTAAACTCTTTGTACAAGCATTTGCTGTCCTGCTGTTAGAATTAGTTGCAATTTTCATACCTAAATATCCACTTAAACCTGAAAAAATTCCTCCAGTTAAGAATGCAAAAGGCATAAAAATACTAACAAATTTAAATTGAGCTAATATAAATAGTACAATAAACATAAATATAAAGAAAATTCCAACACCTTTATATTGGCGTTTTAAAAATGCATTGGCTCCTTTTCTTATGCTTGATGCGATATACTTCATCCTATCCGTACCTTCGTCAACTTTAAAAATTGTGTAAGCAAAATATGCAGCAAAAATTAAGGCTAAACTTGCTCCCACTGGAGCAAAAACTATTAAATTCATGCTTACTATCTGTCCTCCTTAAATTAAAATTTATCTCTACAATACATTGTATTTCTTATTTTTACTTATTATCATTTTAATAAAACAAGAAGTTTTTTGTTATTTCGACTATTAATATATTAAAAGTAGCAATTAATATTAAAATTTTTATATTTTGTATGCTAATAAAAAGAGTACTTGTTATAAAATAAATTTTATAATAAGTACTCTTTTTATTTAGTTAATATTAAAATCCTCTTTTTTTAGCCTCTATTCCGCTTTCATTTAAAGCGGGCTCTTCTAAAGTTGTATTATATTTATTTTTAGGATTGTGATTTTGGGTTTTAGAACCATTTTTTAAATAATTTTCTTTAGTATATTCTCTTTTATTGCTATTATTCATACTAAATCTCCTATTTTTATAATTTTAAATTTTACCTTAAAACTTAGGGTCTATTTCATCTCTTTGTATGCGCTTTAAATCTTTTAATCTTAAATGAGTAGTATCCATAATCTCTTCCCAAGGCTTTCCATCAATTATCATTCTTTTAGCTACATCTCTACTTAAAAGTGCATCTAATTTTTTCATATTTAAATCCCTCCTTATGTTTTGATGTTATTATTTTATGGTTTTTTATGATTCTTATTCTAAGCATTAATTAACATAAGTTAGCGATGAAAAGGTAAATATGTTTTTTTTGCTAAATAAAACACACTTAATTTAAATTAAGTGTGTTTTTCAGACTAAAACTTAAATTCTTTAATACATTTTTCTATTGCTTCAAAAGTATTAGAAAAATGTATATTGTTTTCTTTTAATTTTTTATTACTAATTCTAAGATCTCTCTTACTATTTTTAAATCTTTCTGTATCTTCTATTATTATATCTTCTAACCTATGGTATAAACCTAAATCCTGCAATACTTTTTTACCAATTTCATAAGTGTTCATATGATTCTCAGAACCAAAATTGTAATCTCCAAAAGGAGAATTTAATAGCTTTTCAATATTTTTTATAACTTCATAAACATAGCTTATACCTCTAAATTCATTAGTTGCTAAAGCAATTTTTTCAGATTTTAATGCTGCATTTAATATATTGGTGATTATATTAGTATTAACTCTTTTATTTCTCTCAGGAAATGAAAACATCCAAGTTAACCTTAAATTATAGTAATTATTTAGTATATTTTTTATTTCATTTTCTGCATTTAATTTAGTAAATCCATATACATTATTAGGAACTTTAATTATATCTTCACTATAGGGACCAGATTCTTTATTTCCAGCATAAACTTGATCACTACTAGCAAAAATTAAAGTACTATTATTAAGTGCACAACCTTTTGCAATATTTATACTTCCATTTAAATTTATTTCGTTTGCTAATTCAGGATTATTTTGACATTTACCTGTATCAGATATTGCTGCACTGTGAAATACTAAATCAAATTTATTATCTTTAAAAAGCTTATATACTTTATATTCATCTGTAATATCTAATTCTTTTCTATTAACTTTTACTATTTCATATTTATTATTATAGTATTCAATAAATCTAGATGCTAAAAAACCATCGCATCCAGTAACTAATATTTTTTTCATAATATTCTCCTAATCGCTTTTAATCATAGTATATTTTTATTATTTAATTTTATATTAAAAGCAATTATTTTTCTACATATTAATTAATAATGAACAAATAAAGCTAAAAATATATTTTTAGCTTTATTATAAAATATTAACCATTGCCTTTGCCCTTATTATCTAATATTTCATTAGTATCCTTTAATATATTAGAATTATCTATTTTGGGTGAGTTAATTGAATTATCAGGAGATGGATTTACTTCCACTGAATTTTCTATATATAACACTATTCTTTGAACTGAATTAGCTGATGTTTCATATTCTAAAAGAGTATGACGAACATCCTGTGATGTATAATTTTCAGCGTTTGCATAAATGTTTTTTATTGCATCTAAAATTTTAATATTAGAGCTTTGAAATTTATTAATATCATATCCTTCTATTTTACTCCATAATGCAATTTGGGTTGCAAAATAAGCATCATTTTCAGTATCAACACCAAGCTCCTTAATAGATTTATTAGGATATCCAGCAGCTAATATACCAATAATATCATTGCGTACATTTCCAATGCTTATAAAGTTTTCTCCACTTGGATAATTCTTCTCTATTTCTAAACAATAAGGTATTCCTATTTCACAATTGATTCTTTTAGCTTGTAAATAATAATCATCATAATAAATATTTCCTATAATAGTATTGCCAGTGTTTATAACAATTGATTCTGGTATTGAATTTGTAAATTTTTCACTTTCTTTAATAATATCATTATTAATAATTATTTTAGCATTTGTACTATTAATATCAAAAGCTATAATTATTAACACTAATATTAAAAATAGTGTAGTAAAGGTATTAATTAGTTTCTTCTTCATTTTTTATAGCTCCTAACAAATTATTCTGTTAGTAGTATTATCTTCTATATGAAATATATACTTATATTTTTATAAAATAGCATAATTTTTATTTTTGAATATATTTATTATAACCTACAGTTTTTTTATTTTTTAAGTAAAATATGCTATAATTTGTATGTAAAATTAAGATTCAACTTTAATTTTGAAAGGAAGTGATTATTAAATGAAAAATAACGCTTACGAAGTGATGAAAGAAATGTGGAATATCGATGAACAAATTCAAAATTTAAGTGATAAATTAAAAAAGACATCTCAATATAGAGAAAGAGAAATTATTGAAAAACAAATAGACAATCTCTATAGTGACTTTTTAAGGTATAAGCATTTATTAGAAAGTATAAAAGTAACTGGAGTTTGATAAAATTTATAGCCATACTATTTTATAGTATGGTTTTTAAATTTAAAGTTTTAATTATCAATAAATTGAGAATTTGCATTTAAATAATAATAGTATATACTAATAACTGAAATTATAAAATTTAGACATAGCTTAGAAGGAGATTATTATGAACTATTTATCTGATTTACATACTCATACAATAGTAAGTGGACATGCTTATACTACATTAATGGAAAACATAGATTATTGCTCTAAAAATGGTATTAAAATTCTTGGTACATCTGAGCATGCACCAACAATGCCCGGAGCACCTCATTATTGGTATTTTGCTAATTTAAAAGTATTACCTAGAGTAATAAAGGATGTCATTATTTTAAGGGGATGTGAAGCTAATATTACAGACATAGATGGTAATATAGATTTACCTTTTGATGGAATGAAAAACTTAGACTATATGATTGCATCATTTCATGAACCAATTTTTACACCTAAAACATTAAAGGAAAATACACAAGCTATACTAAATGTAATGGATAAGTATGAAAAGGTTGAAATATTAGGACACTTGGGAAATCCTAACTATGAACTTGATTATGATGCTATTATAAAAAAGGCTCATGATAAAAATATTATGATTGAAATTAATAATAGTTCACTTGCAGGTGCATCAAGAGTTGGTAGTGATGTGAATTGTGAAAAAGTTGCTATACTTTGTAAAAAATATAAAACTAAAGTAATTCTTACATCTGATGCCCATTTTAGCAATCGTATAGGAGAATTTAGTAAAGGAATTGAACTATTTAAAAAGATAGAAATGCCAGAAGAACTTATAATGAATGAGCCAGATAAACTAATCGCTCATTTAAAATCTAAAGGAAGACTTGAAGATTTATAATTTATTATTAATATAAAAGGTAACTAGAAAGTTTGAATAAAAGTTATTATCTAGTTACCTTTTTAATTTATTATATTAAGTATAATGCTAAAAGTTTGATAGTATTTATAAGAGCATTTACGTGTGTTCTTTCCATACCATGGCTTGCATGTACACCAGGACCTATAAGCGCTCCCCTTATATCATTTCCAGATCTAAGTGCAGCACTTACATCAGAACCGTACATAGGATAAATATCTACAGCATAGTTTAAATTATTTTCTTTAGCTAGGTTAATAAGCTTAGTAGTCATATTATAGTCATATGGGCCACTAGAATCTTTAGCACAAATTGATACATCATATTCACTACACGATAAATCATCTCCAATACATCCCATATCAACAGCAATCATTTCACTAATATCACTTGGAATATAAGATGAGCCATGCCCAACTTCTTCATAAGTTGAAATAACAATTTTTAAAGTATTCTTTGGCTTTAAATTTTCTCTATGCATCATTTCTAATAATGTAATTATTGCGGCTACACTACCTTTATCATCTATAAACCTTGATTTAATAAATCCACTTTCAGTTATAGTTGTTTTAGGATCTATAAATATAAAATCACCTGGAGCTATTCCAAGTTTTTCTACATCACTTTTAGACTTTACAATTTCATCAATTCTAACTTCCATGTTTTTTTCATCACGAGTTTTAGATTTACTATCTTCAAAAACATGTGCGGCAGGACTAGTACTTAGGAAGGTACCTGTATACTCTTTACCATTTCTTGTTCTTATAATACAATATTCACTATCGAGTGTTGGAAGTATTGGACCTCCTAGTATAGTGAATTTTAATGTACCAGAGGCTGTTATGGACCTAACCATGGCACCTAACGTATCAACATGAGCACAAAGGCCTGTTGTTAAATCACAATTCTCTCCTTCTACTGTTATTATTCCACAACCTTTATTAGTTCTTTCAAACTTATATCCTAATGGTAAAACCATAGCTTCAATTTTGTCCATTATTTCAAAGCAAAAGCCTGTAGGACTATGGAATTTTAATATTTCATTTGCTGTACTTAATAAAAATTCTCTGTTAATATTAAACTCTTTACTCAATTAAATAGCCTCCTCAAAATTACCCTCTTTAGTTTGTGTGGTAAAATTTTCTTGTAACATTTTTATAATACCACATTAAATATTAGCACTCAAATATATAAATAACAGTTATTCAAATAATTCTAATATTTCATCATTTGTAAGTTTAGAAATTAATTTAGTGTTGGTAACATCATCATTTAAAACATCATTTATAATTTCCCTTTTTTCTTCTTGAAGTTGTATAATTTTTTCCTCTATTGTATCTTTAGAAATAAGCTTAATTACCTCTACAATATTCTTTTGACCAATTCTATGGGCTCTATCTGTAGCTTGGTCTTCAATGGCAGGATTCCACCAAGGATCCATATGAATTACAATTTTAGCTGATGTTAAATTTAATCCAGTACCTCCTGCTTTTAAAGAAATTAAAAATACTAAACTTTCATCACTATTATTAAAATTTTCTACAAGATTAATTCTCTCTTTTGCATTAGTAGCTCCATCTAAATACATGGTATTAATATTATCAAGTTCTAACTTATTTCTTAATCTTTTTAAAACAGAAGTAAATTGAGAAAATACTAATATTTTATTATTATTTTTAATTGCGTCATTTATTATTTCACAAGCTATAGGTAGTTTACCATTATCCCCTAAATAATTATTATCAATTAAATAAGGATCTTGACACAATTGTCTAAGTCTTGTTAAATAAGATAAAATAGTAAACTTATCAGTATTTTTATTTTTAATATTATTTTTTATTTCCTTCATATAATTTTTATAAGCTACTTTTTGAGCTAATGTCATAGGGACAAAGTATTTCTTTTCAATTTTATCTGGTATTTCTAATAAAACATCTTTTTTTAATCTTCTTAAAATAAATGGTTTAATTAATTCCTTTAATTCATCAATATTTTCATCGTTATTTATATATTTTTCTTTGAATTTCTTTTCATTAAATAAATAGCCTGGCATTATAAAATCAAATATTGACCAAAGTTCAAGTAAGTTATTTTCAATAGGTGTTCCTGTCAGTGCAATTTTAGTTTTTGCATTTATACTTTTTATTGTCTTAGTATTTTGTGATTTTGGATTTTTAATATTTTGAGCTTCATCTATAATACAATAATCAAAAATATTACTTTTATAAAAATCAATATCATTTTTTATAGTTCCATATGTAGTTATAAGTACATCATATAAATCTTTATTTGCAAGCACCTTTTGTCTAGCTGATTTACTTCCGTGAACTATACCAATTTTCATATTTGGTGCAAACCTAATAAACTCTTCCTTCCAATTATAAATAAGAGAAGTTGGTGTTATTATCAGTGATTTTTTATTAGTTTCAGATAATAAGAATGATATAACTTGAATGGTTTTACCAAGACCCATCTCATCCGCTAATATCCCACCAAATTCCATATAACTTAAAGATTTTAGAAAATTGAATCCAACTAATTGATAATTTCTTAATGTACCATTTAAACCTTCAGGTTGATTTAATTGATCATTTATTCTATTAGAAATTTTATTAGTAACTTTTTTTAATATCTCACTTCCTCTAATGAAGGTCAAATTGCTATTAGTTATATTATTTTCTAAGAATAAAGCTTTATTTTTGTCTACTTCTAACAAACCATTTAATAGTTCAGAATCAGCATTTAAATTATCTATCATATTAAAGAAATTTTTAATACCTAAGTCTCTTAAATTTAAAAGTTTTCCTTTTTTAGTCTTATAATAGTTCTTACCTTCATTCATAGCATTTAATATATTTTTATACTCATAAAATTCTAAGCCTTCTATAGCATATTTGAAATAAAATTTATCATCCTCTTCTTCAAGTGATGATGATATACATTCTTCTCCAATAAGCGACACTTCATTAAAATTATTTGAAAATACTACTTTAGCAAATTTACTCAATGAAGGAATTCCTACTGATAATAATTCAAAAAGTTCATCATCGTTACCTATGAATATGAATTTATCATTTTTCTTAATAAAGCGTAATCTTTCTAATCTTCTTTCAATATAATCTTCTAGTTCAAAATTTCTTAAAAAGATTTCATTATTTTTATCTAAAATATTTATAGTATCACCTAAGTAATCTATGGAGGCCTTACAAGTTATTTGTGAGTTTTCAAAGCCAAAGTAAAGCTTTATATTAAAAAGCTCAATACAAAACCTCTTAACACCTTCCCCTAAAGATATATCATTACTTATATTTTTTAATACTTTAAGCAAGTTTAATATTTCTCTAGAATCTTTTTTATATAGTATCTTCCCATTTTTCTTTAGTTCTTCCCATAATTTTTTATAGTGTTTTGATTGAGTATCACTTGGCAAATATATATTTCTTTCGTTTAGGAATATATCGAAGTTTTTACTTAATGGGACCGGTAATTTCTTTTTTGTAGTTAATACAACTGTATCTTTTTCTAATTTTAAAGTAAATGTAAGATTAAGATCTTCATTAAATACATAAGATTCATAATTAATATAATCATAATTTAACTTAATCTTTTTATCTCTATTAATTAGCATTAATATGGATCGTAATACATCATCTTTCACAACTAAGAATCTATCTTCATATATTTCAATAGAATTTCTTAAGTTAACTTTATTATAATTATTAACAGAATTATTAATAGCTAAATTTTGATAAATAAAGTATAAAAGCTCTTCATCATTACTATTAAAACTCATGGCATATGGATTAAATAGAAATTCACCATTGATTCTAAGGGATTTATTTTCATTTTTATGTTTAAAGAATTCCTTTAATTTACTAATTAAATATGTAGAAGTCTCTCCTATCCTCAATTGAATATAATATTTTCTTTCATTAGGGCTTATTTTATGTAAGTCTGTTGCTTCCTTTATGTCTATATCTAATTTTAATTTAATTTTTTCTTTTAATGGAACATTTTTTCTCTCTTTTACATTAATATTATTTTTATTTATTTTCTTTTTTACAGCTGAATAAAAAGTAAAAGTACTAGCAACTATATGTTTGCATATATAGTCACTTTTATACTTAGAAAAATCCTCATACTGTTTGCAGGTGCATGTACATCCAATAACCTTTTCTTTATTTAAATCAATTTTAATATGACAACTATAATACTCTTTTTTACTATTTACCTTAGAATATATGTGGTATATTCCAGAAATATTTTTACTACTTAAATTTGATACTAACTTTTCTTTATAAATCTCTTTGCCTTCTTTAATAGTAACATTAGATCCTAAGGCTAATACTTTATCTAAAATATCTTTCAAATTCAATATTTACTCACCTCTTTTCATTGATTATAAATACTATTTAATCATTATTATAGCATATAAGCCTTCCTAATAATCGAGTAGGAGGAAAATAATTATTTTATTTTCCGTCCTCTCACACCACCGTGCGTACCGGTCTGGTACAC